>RKRS01000168.1 GCA_007571275.1 Dehalococcoidia bacterium | reverse complement strand
TCACATCAGGCAGGTGATCATGACCGTCTCGCGTGGCGGCGAGCTACAGACCGAGGCCGTCGCGATCTGCGATCACTGTCGCGCCCGATTACCGCTCTGGACCGAGCAATGAGCCGAGAATCTCAGCGTCGTGCGCGAACACCGCAGGCGGGCGCCGTTCGACCGGTTGCAGGGGAATCCAGGCGGCGGCCAGCGCTTCTGGACCTGGTTTCAGCGAGCCGCCAACGACGTGCGCCCGATAGGCGATAACCACGACCTGATCGCCCGTCGCCGACCAGACCCCCAGCAGACGCTCGATCTCTACCTCGATCCCCGTCTCTTCCCGCACCTCGCGCGCTGCCGCGTCCTCGACCCGCTCACCAGCATCGACGAACCCCGATGGCCAGCTCCACTGATACATCGCCGGCTCGTGATTACGACGGATGTAGAGCAATCGACCCTGTCCGTCGCTGACCAGGATGACCACCGCCACTTTGGGGTCGACGTAGTTGATCCAGCCGCAGGAACGGCAGCCATCGGCCGACTCCAGCGATACGCCGCACTGGGGACAGAATGTTGGCGGTGGCGGCATCTGATCGCGCCGAAGTGCTCAGTCTCTAGAAGACTGGCAGCGAGACCCGTTCGAAATGCTCGTAGAAGCGGCCGTCCGCCGAGCTCCAACGCTTCTCGACATTGGCGATGAAGTCCTCGCCACGGTCGCCGAACTGTGAGACGTGGCGCGTGAGGGCGCGGATTTTGGTCTGGATCACGTCGGTGATATCGATGTCGTAGTTGGCAGCCTGGCTCCCCCAGATAAACAGTTCAGCCACCTTGTGGCACTCAAGCCCTTCTTCCAGATGCTCGGGAAAGTTGAGGCGATCACGTGCGGTGGGGTAGACGGCGTCGAGGGTCATCTCGCCGGTGCAGCGATGGTCGCGGTGATTGATGAATCCACGCCACTCCGAGAGTGGGTCAGACGGATCCGCTTCCAATGCGCGGCGGTGGATGCGGTCAGTCGAATGGGTGAAGACGGCGTGCGGTTTGATCGTGCGGATCGCCTTCACGATCCCGCCCAGATACTCGCGCGTGTACTCGAGTTCGCCATCCATACCGCCGAGAAACGTACAGCTGATCACACCCAGCTCCTCGGCCGCATTGCGCTGCTCCTGCTCGCGCATCGGGATCAGCCGCTCCGAGGTCATCTCCGGATCAGCCGAGCCTTTGGCTCCGTTCGTCACGATGAGGTAGTGCATGTCCCAGCCAAGCGTGGTCCAGAGCGCTGCGGTACCGCCTGCGCCGAAATCGGGATCATCGGGATGGGCGGCGATCACCAAGCCAACCTTGTTGTCGGTATCGGGAGGCGTAGTCATGGGTCTGGTCTTTCCGAGCGGAGCTGCGAAGCAACGAGCTGTCACGATTAGCCTATACGCGCGCAATGGACGGGAAAGCACAGAACGAAAATTCCGCACACCTGCGCGATCAGTGCTATACTCCCTCATATTTGTCACTGGCGGCGGCCAGATCGCCACACTGGGACCACATCGCCGGCGTGACAACCGAAAGCGATCGGAGTCGACACGATGCCAGAGAAGACGCCACACACTCAGATAGAAGCGACGACCGCCCCTCGTCGCGGCAAGCGCGGGCCGCGCTCCGATAAACCTGAACGCATCCTGGCCTACCTCAGGGACTACTTCGCCCGATATCACTATCCGCCCTCGGTCCGCGACATCGTCGAAGGTTGCCAGCTGTCGTCGACATCGGTGGCCGACTACAACCTCAAGATTCTCGAGCGCGAAGGTCACATCCGCCGTGACCGCGAGCGAGCCCGCACGATTTCGCTGACCCAGCCGGTTGAGCCAATCGAACCGACCCGCGTCGAACCGAGCATTGCCTCGCTCTCTGTCCCACTCCTCGGCTCCATCGCCGCCGGCACGCGCTCGCTGGTCCCCGAAGGCGTCGATGTCGATCACGCGGAAAGCAAAATCAGCGTGACCTCAGACATGCTCGCCGGGCGCGATCCGGAGCGCGTCTTTGCCTTGACCGTGCGGGGCGACTCCATGATCGACGCGCTGATCGCGGACAACGACACCGTGATCCTGGAAGAGGCGCCGAACGTTGCCAATGGTCAAATGGTCGCTGTTTGGCTGCGTGACGAGAATATCTGCACGCTCAAGCGGCTCTACTACGAACAGGATCAGGTGCGGCTGCAGCCCGAGAACCCAACCATGGATCCGATCTTCACCGACGAGTCGAACATGATGATCCAAGGTCGGGTGGTCTCCATCATCCGGCGTCCTCACTAATCTCGCAGTGATCTGTCTACCCAGTGGTACAGTCGATAGGGTCTGCGCCGTGCAGGTATCTGGACTCAGCGCGTGCCGCCCGTTCTGACCATCGACGACGTCAGCATCGAGTATCGCACCCGAGAGGGTCCGGTGCGCGCCGTCCGCGGCGCTTCGTTGAGCATGGAACGCGGTGAGATCGTCGCGCTGGTCGGTGAGAGCGGTTCGGGCAAGACCACCTTGGGACTGGCCGTTCTGCGCATTCTGCCACGCAACGCCGACCAGACCTCAGGCGTCATTCGCTATGAGCATCGTGATCTCGGCTCCATGGACCGCCAGGAGTTACAGCGCATTCGCGGCGATCAGATCTCGATGATCTTTCAGGATCCGATCGCCGGCCTCAATCCGATCATCACGGTTGGCCAGCAGGTGGAAGAGGTCATCACGTCGCATCGGACGGTCAGTAAAGGCGAGGCGCGGGAACGCGCGCTCGAGGCGCTCAACGCGATGCAACTGCCCGATCCCGTTCGAATCGCCAAATCGTATCCCGGTGAGCTGTCGGGCGGCATGTGTCAACGCATCATGATCGCGATCGCCACGGTGCTTGACCCGCAGGTCCTGATCGCCGATGAACCGACCGCCTCACTCGATGTCACGGTTCAGGCGCAGATCCTCTACGAGCTTGAGCGGCTACGCGACGAGCGCGGCACCGCGATCCTGCTGATCACCCACGACATGGGCGTCGTCGCCCAAATCGCAGAGCGAGTCGCGATCATCTACGCCGGCCGCGTCATGGAAGTCGACGATGTCGTGCCGCTCTATCGCCAGCCGCGACATCCGTACACCTGGGCGCTGCTCGACACGTTGCCCAGACTCGACCGTCGTCGTCGCTCCCGACTCCGCCAGATCCCTGGCGGTCTACCCGACCTGACCAGCGAGGAGATCGGTGAGCACTGCGCCTATCTCGATCGCTGCCCCAAGGCGCTCACCCGTTGCCGCAACGACGGCGAACCCGAGCTCGCAGCAGTGGTTGGCGGTCGGATCGGCCAGCGGGTCGCCTGCTACAACCCAGTGCTCGAGATCTAGGGACGACCAGCGCCGGCGAGTTCAGCCACGAGCAACTCAACCGCGACATCCTCAGGCAATCCACCGTCGTTTCGCCGGTAATCGATGATCGCGATTTCGGCTTCGAGAATGCGCGCCAGCGCCGCATCCGCCGATGCCTGCGTGTACGCCTGCGCCTGCCGTCGCAGGCGACGCGCCAACCAGCCAAAATTGGTCTTGGTCGCGGCCTGAATATCGTCGTTCGAGCCGCCCTGATCGATCACTTCCCTCGCAACCACGATCTGCCGATAGGTCCGCGCCAGCATCTGAATGATGCGCGTCTCCGGCTCGCCATCCGCGCGCACGCCATCGAGAGCGCGCATGGCGTCCGTCAGTCGGTGCTCGGCAACCGCGTCGATCAGATTAAAGATCGAGACGGAACGCAGAGCCGGCACCATTGCTTCGACAATCGTTTCATCAACGTTCGCGTCGCCGGCGTAGAGCGAGAGCTTGTCCACTGCCTGGGTCAACGCGCCACGATCACCGCCAGCGCGGTCGACCAACATCTGGGCCGCGTTGCGAGTCATATGCAATCCGCGCTGGCGCACCTCTCCGCGCAGCCACTCCAGGGCTTCTTCTGGTTTGAGTCGCGCGAACTCACGCGCATTGGCCAGCGGCTCGATCAATCGCCGCATTGGATTCGCGCGGCGCAATTCGTCTTCGACGAAAACCAGCACGGTGGTTGGCGGCGTCTGTTGGAGCACGTCGTTCAGACCCTCCCATTCACCGAGCTGTCGTCCGCCGCGTCGAGGAGCGCCGAAACGTGCGCAGAGACCGTCAACCCGCACCCAACGCACACCGCCCAGGAACGGCGCCGCCGAGACCGCCGCGCTGAGCTCGCTGAGCGAGACGCGGGCGCCGTCGAACGAGACCGAGTTGTTCGCCAGCGAGCCGTCCGTGTCATGCTCGCGTCGCAGCGCCGCCACCGCTTCAAGTCGCGCAAACCGGTCCGCGCCGTGGAACAGATACACCGCCATAGCCTGAGCCTATCGAGAGTCGATGGTCGCCAATTCAGCCCTGACCTCATCGATCATCTGAGCGAGCTCGGGGATCTCCCGCTCCTCGTCAGGTTCGAGGAAGAGCAGGACGCAGCGCTCCACGCTCCGCCCCAGCGACTTCTCGAGCATCAACGCGTAGGACGCCGCCTGCAACCGATAGCGATCTACTGCCTCATCGACCGCTTCGCCGGGGCGCAGTGCGTCGGTCTTGTAATCGACCACGACCAAGTTGCCATTGGGTCGTTCGTAAAGCAGGTCAATGAATCCATCGAGCAGGACGCCGTTGATCTCGACTGAGGCGTACAGCTCCCGCCAGTAGCGATCAGCGGAGACCGCCTCTCGGACTGCCTGACTCCTGAGCGCCCGCCGGGCCAACCGTTCGACCGTCGTTGCGTCCTGCCCCGTGAGTGACTCCGCCGTCGCCTGAGCCTGCGCCGCGTTCATGATCTCATGATCACTCGGATGCTGCAGACCGATCACCTGCAAGACGCCGTGCGTGGCGCGACCAATCGCTGTCCCGGCTCGACCACGTCGCCAAGGCGGCAGATGATCGCTTGGTTCGTGGTTCGGCTGCCCGCTCGCTTGCCCCGCTTCATCGACGACGCGTTCCGCGACACTCGTCGCCAACGCGTGCGGCAACGCGGTCAAACGACGCACTGCCGCTTCCCGCTCCGCAACCCAGCGCTGGCGTTGGGCCAACGTGTCGGTATCGTCCGTCAGCTCGTGCTGCGGCTGCTCCGGTGGATTCGGGATCTGTTCGTGTGTCAGGCGTCGACAGGGTGCATTGACGGTTCGCAGCACCTGGTCGATCTCGTGCGCATCAGATTTCCCTTGGGCGCCGCGATAGAGACTGATAATCAGGTGATCCCGAGCCCGGGTCGCGCCGACATAGTTACGGCGCACGTATTCATCGCGTTGCAGATCTTGCTCATGCTCCCAGAGCTCGGCGAAGCCGGGCGTTTGCAGCTGGTGACGCAAGCGAATTTCTGGCTGATCACTATCGCTCCAGAGCAGCGCCGGCGGAATCTTGCGCGGCGGAGCGTTCAGACCGGCAAAGACCACGATCGGGAACTCCAGACCTTTGGCCGCGTGAATCGTCATGATCCGCACCGCATCGTGGTCTACTTCCGGCACAACCGATTCGAGCACCTGAACATCGGCGTCGGCCTGATGCTGGCTCCAGGCGAGAAATTCGCTCAATGTCGAACCGCCGCCGTCGCAGAACGCGCGAGCCTGGTCGAGGAGGAAGCGATAGCGCGCCCAATGTTCACGCGGCTGACGCTCAATCACCGACAATTCCATCAGTCTGCGCTCGCGGATCACGTAGCCAACCAGCGCGCTGACTGACATCTCCCAGCGACGCGACGCCGTCTCGTTGAGCCAACGCATCGAATCCGCGACCGGATCGTCCGCCGCGATGCTCGCTGGCCTGCTTCGTCGATAGTCCCACCCGCCTCGCGCCTGCCGCCAGCGATACAGATCATCGTCGGCGCAGGCGAATGCTGGCGAGCGTAGCGCCGCGACCAATGCGATTTGATCCGTGGGATCATCGATCGCCTGCAGCAGATTCAGCAGATCACGAATGTCACGAGTGTTATAGACCAGCGAGCGGCTCTCCAACCGATAGGGGATATTGCGTTGTTCCAATGCCGGTAGCAGATGGGACAGCCCGGTACGACTGGGGACGAGCACCGCAGTATCCGCGAATCGAGCGTCCCGGGTCCGATCTTGGGCCTTGTCGAAGATTTGCCATCGTGACGCCGTGATGTCGGCGATCAGCCGCGACAGGGCATCCGCTTCCAACGCTCGAGTCTGATCAATCGATTGGCTGTACTTCTGACCGACCACGGTGACCGCATACTCGACGTCGTCCATGCCGTCGCGGTAGGCGTTGAGATCATCCCACTCGGCCTGGTCCGCCCCAACTGCCATCATCCGTCGAAACACGGCGTTGACGAACTCCGTGACGCCCGGCGTTGAGCGGAAATTCTGTGTCAGCCGAGTGAGTCTGGCTTCGTGCTGACGCTTGACCTGGTTGAACTGTTTGATATCAGCGCGACGGAATCGATAGATCGACTGCTTCGGGTCGCCAACGTAGAACGCGCGACCAGGCTCGCCCTGTGTGATGGCGTCAATAATTCGAGTCTGCAGCGGATCGTTGTCCTGAAATTCATCGATCAACAGTCGCTGAAACCGATTGCGCATCGCCGTGGCCACGGATTCGTCCGACTCCAGCAACTTGCTGGCGCGGACCAACAGGTCCTGAAACTCAAGCGTGCCATTGCGTCGACGCTCTTCGGCGTAGTCGAGCACGAAGCGTCGCAGTTCGTTGAAGATCGGCGCGAGCCAGCTGTGGACGAGCTGTGCGCGCAGCGTGTCGCGTTGCTGGTTCAGATCGGCCATGCGCTCGCGAATCTCGAGCAGCACTTCGCCCGGCCAGTTGGCCTGTCGCCCCACCCTGCTCACCAGAAGCGATGTCGGCGACGTGTGTTGCAACAGTTTCGTAACCATTCCCAGCTCACGCTGACGATCTTCCAACTGCTCGAGGAACGGCTGCAGTTGGGTCAGTCGCGCGTACATCTTGTCGGCGCCATCAAGGCAGCGATGCCGCAAGTCAATGACGCTGCGCAGCTCGGCAATGAAATCGGAGACCATGGCCGTGACATCCGCATCGCCCGCCTGCATCCACGCGCCGTCCAGCTCAGCCCGATCCCAATCTCGGTGCAGCGCCTGAGCAACAGCTACCAAGTTGGTGATTTCGACTCCCGCGTCAAAGGCGGCCAGCAGCGAGTCGGCGAGATCCTCGTTCTCGAGCAATGCATCCAACGCTGTTTCCCAGCGTTCGGCGAATGCCAGGGACGCCTCCGATTCATCGATGATCCGGAATCCTGGCGGCAACCCGGCTTCAATCGGACGCATCCTGAGAATGCGACCGGCGAAAGCGTGCAACGTCTCGATAGCGGCATGGTCGAGCTGCGCGGCGGCATCGGCGAACAGCTGCTGGCGAACAGGGTCGCTCGTCGATTCGCGCTGTTGGTCTATCTCCTCCAGAATCCGGTCATAAAGCTCGGCAGCCGCTTTCTCGGTAAACGTGATCGCAGCGATCTGACTGGCCTGGACATCACCACTCGCGATCAGATTGACAATCCGCTGGACCAGCTGGTGCGTCTTGCCGGTTCCCGCGCCTGCCTCGACGAACAACGTTTCGTCGAGGCATTGCTCGATTCGATCCCTGGCGGCCTGGTCGGCGAGCGTCATACGCCCTACGCTCTCTTCTCGGGTGGCTCAGAGAGCGCGAGATAGTCCGCAAGCTGCGGGGCTGCCTGGATATTCTGCCAATGGCGGCGACGGTCGACGGGGCAGATCGCGTCGAAGCTGCAGAACATGCAATGCTGACCCCGAGATCGGTGATGGGCGTCTCCAGGATTGGCCGGGAACCGACCAGCGCGAATGTTCTCGATGATCAGATTGATCGCCCACTGGAACCGTTTGGTGTTCTCCGCGTTCCATTCGACCGCGTTATATGTGAAGTCGCCGCGCGCCGTGATATACCAATAGGCTGAGCGAACGATTTCCTCTTCATCAAGCTCATAGACCTGCCG
This sequence comes from Dehalococcoidia bacterium, assembly GCA_007571275.1. GTDB lineage: Bacteria > Chloroflexota > Dehalococcoidia > Bin125 > Bin125 > Bin125. The sequence continues at coordinate 7,032 of RKRS01000168.1, read as the reverse complement.
CGCCGCGTGCGCATAGATCGGAAGCTGCAGATACTGACCGCCGATTATGGCGTCCTGCTCCAGTTCCTCGCCTTTTGGGTACTCGCTCCCCGTCTTGTAGTCGATCACCATCAGCCGACCATCGGTAAGCGATCTGTCGACTCGATCAATCATGCCTCTGAGTCGGATGACGCTACCATCGGCGAGCCTCAAGTCGACGGAGGCTTCGCTGTCGGGAAGCTCACCAAAGACGAGCTCACTGGCGATCTGTCTCGCCTGATGCGCCGCCCGATGTCGGTCGTCCTCATCAAGCAGTGTCTGCAGATCATTGGCGATGCGGCGCTGGTCTCGTCGCCAGAGCAGATCGCGACCGATCAGCCCCTGCGCTCTGGCTGCGTCGAAATGCTGCGTGGCGATGGAGCTCAGACGCTGACGTTCATGATCGGACCAGCGTTCGCCCGGCGATGGCTGAGCTGGTGATTGTTTGAAGAACTGCTCCAGGATGTCGTGGATCAGCGAGCCTTTGTCCACGGGCGTGATCTGTAGCTCGTCGCGCGACTCGTCTCGCTCTGCGATTCGCAAGACGCGCCCGAGGAAATAGCGATACGGACACGTCGCCCAGTCCTGGAGCGCGCCAGCGGATTGCGGTTGAGAGATGACGTCCGCAACCCCATCGGCGATCAGTCCGTCCCAGCGAGTGAGTGCCGGACGCCGGCGTTCGTCATGCTGCAGGAAGCCGCGCCCGAGCGGAGCGCTGAATGCAGCGAGATAGTGATCTTGCGGTTGCACGCTACGGCGGAGGCTCTTCAGGTCGAACTCGTGAATATCGGCGGGCATATCGGCCGAGGTCACCGCCTGTTCGAATGAGGGTACCGCTCGGATGACGCCCGGCGGCGCCTGATCAATTTTCGAGGCGTACACTCGCACGCCGAGGTTCAACTCGGTGGCCGACTCCAATAGCCAGCGGCTGGGTAGCTTCGCGCGCTGCGCTCGCACATCGGCGCGGGGATAACTCAGCACCCGGCGCTCGGCGGAGTGCAACGCAACGAGATAGTTGGCGCGCTCACGGCGTATGTAGTCCGTCGCCACCGGCAATGACGCGCGGAGGCGAACCTGCTCGGAGAGCAAGGAGTCCTCAGAGTGGGTCTGGGGCAAGGATCGCTCAGTCACGCCGACGATGTAGACGACATCCCAGTGCATTCCCACGGCCGAGTGCAGCGGCCCGACATATACGCCATCGCCGACGCGGCCGTGATGTCCGGTCGGGCGTTCCAGTTCGCGCCGCGCGGCGGAGGCAAATCGCTCGGGCGTGGCCTGATCCAGATCGTCAAGCCAGGACAGCTCAGTCAACAGCAACTGCACGTCGTCCCAACGAGCCAGTTCCAGGTCATCCTCACCGGATGCGTAGACAGCGAACGCATTCCGATCGCCGAGGAGCTGTTCCAGCTGACCGCGAGCGTGTTGCGCGTGCCCTGACCAATTCGCCGTCTGCAACGTCTGTCGGGCAAACTGGACCAGTTGTCCAGCGAACTTCATCAGCTCATCAATCTGACCGATCTCGGCTTCGACCCAGGGCAAGCGCCCGGGTTTGCTCTCATCGGCGGTTCGTCTCAGACGCTCCAGATCATCGACACAACGTGCGCGGTAGCGTTCGAGACGAATCAACCAGTCATCGGGGCCGCGTTGCAGATTGGCGCGCCGGGCCAGCTGATTCCACCGTGCCGTTGGCGCTAACGCGCCGTCCGTATCGCGAATCGGAGCTGCAGTCAACCATGCCGCGACGTCGCTGACCCAGCTGATCGTCGACTTCGACATCAATCCCAACAGGCCGTCAAGCGTCCGTCCCGCGATCGACTGTCGCAACGTCTGCGAGTTGCTGCCATTCCAGACAATCCCGGCGGCGTCCAGCTGTTCGGCGCAGATCCGCGCGTATGGATCCGGCTGCCGATAGAGGATCGCGGTCCGATACAGCGGAATCGGACGCTCAGCGAGCAGCGACGACGTGATCTCACGAATCGCCGAACGAATTTCCTCCTCCGCATCGGGGGATTGAACGATCTGCTGCGCGGTCGGAACCCGCGCCATATCCGCGACTGGTTCCAGACCCCAACTCCGCAGCGTGTGTTGATCGACGGTCTCGACATCGCCGGTCAGCCCGAGCAGCACGGCGACCTGAGCCCGTTCCGAGATAGCCTGCAGGAACCGGCGCTGTGCTGACGTCAACTCTCTGGGTAGATAGACGATGATCGAGCCAATATCGCGTATCACAGTCGGCTGCTGTTGCACCGCGTCGGTCGCCGATTGCGCCAGATCACGAGTGGTATAGAAATTCTCAGTTCTCTTGAGATATTCGTCGTAGAGCGCAACGAGATAGCCCGGCATTCCCGGCTGGGCGGCCATCGTATCAAGTTGTTCGCGATCGCAATCGTCAAATTCCGAGAAGCGTTGCAACAGGTTCTGTAGCACCGGGCCGTCGATTGGCACATCGCCAAAGACAGGCGAGCCCTGTTCGGTCACGAGCCTGATCGTCTCGGCTCGGTAGACGGCCGGGAGCGGCCGACGACCCGCATTGGCCAGCGACATTGATCCGATGAGTTCCAGCAGACCTTGAAGCGGTTTGACCTGGACGTTGACGATCCCGCCCGCTCGACGACCGAGCAAGCGCCGAATTTCGTAGCCGGCCAGCGCCGTCGGGACCACAATCGTGACCCGGGCGAGCGGATCATATCTGCCGCCGACGGACTTGAACCGCTCAATCGCGGCGACGAGCGCTTCCTGCGCCTCGACGCCATAGGCGTGAGCGGAAACCATCAGCGCCATGGCAACCTGAGCTCCATCTAGCAGCGTGGCAACTGTGGCAACAGATCGTCCCCCGCTTCGGTGCAAGCCTGCACGATCTTGCCCTGTGACTGCACAACCACGACAACCTTCACCCGCTGACCCAGAGGACTGGTCACGTAGTAGCTATACCGTCCACCCTCGATGTCGTCTACCAGATCGGACACCCAGACTCGCCACTGGTACGGCTCATCGCCGCAGTAGGCAAGGATGTTGCCGGCCGGATCGCGAGCGATTGCCTTGATTTCGAGATCGCTCATGACCAACGAACCGCGACTAGGCGTCTTCCCATTGCACGAACATCGGCATCAGGACGTGCACATAGTTATCACGGCCGACAACGCGGAAGACGCCAGGATTGCTGGGGCCACTGGTTTCCATCGCAATCTCAGCGGATGACGCGCCACTGGCGATCTGCAGCACGTCCTGCAGATAGCGGACGTTATACGCGATCCGTGAATTCTCTCCCTCGATCACCGCATCGACGCGGCCGCGGTGGTTGCCCAGTTCCTCTGCGCGAGCGGTCAGCGTAATGCCCTGATCGGAGTCGTCGCTGCTGAAAATCAGGCGAATGATACCGCTCGACTCACGCGCAAACACTGCAGCTGAACGCACGCCGCCCTGCAAGACCGAGCCGGGCAGAATCGCCCGCGTCTGGTACTCCGAGGGAATCAGCTGGTCATAGCTGGGATAGTTGCCCTGGATCAGCTGCGCCGTCATCTGCACTGAGCGAACATGGAAGCGGACGTAGGTGCGGTCAGCGTGGATGTACATCTCCACGGCTGAATCGTCGTCAGTCAGCAGACGCTCCAACTCCGTGAGCGCCCGGGCCGGAACCGTGATCTCCAGACGCTCAGCCAACTCAGAGGCGACGTTCATGTCGAATACCGCCAGACGGAACCCATCAGCGGCGGCGAGCGTCATCGTGTCGCCTTCAAAGCGAAAGTGGACGCCGGTCAGGACTGGCCGACCGTCGTCGGTCGCCGCTGCAAAGACGACGTGACGCAGCGCCTCGCGCAAGTCGCGGGCGACGATCTTGATCCAGTCGCCCTCACCGATGCCAGGGATATCGGGATAGGTGTTCGACGACATTCCGTGAATCGAGGACTCGTTGGCGTCCGACGCGCGAATCTGAGCGACGAGCGAATTCTCGGCGACATCGATCGTGATCTCGGCAGAAGAAAGAGCCGAGACCAGATCGTTGATGAAGCGATGCGGGATCGTGATCGCGCCCGGCTCGGAGACCACGGCGTCGATGCTGCAAATCATCGCGATCTCTGTGTCGGTTGCGGTCAGGCGCACGCCTTCGTCGTCGGCCGACAGGTAGACGTGGCGCAGTTGATCGAGTGAATGACGGGCCGCCACCGCCCGCGAGACTACACTGAGCCCATGCTGTAGTGCCGCCTGAGATGTCTGAATGCGCATCACGCCGCTCCCGATTCAGTCTCCAAGCGATTTCCAAGTATTGATCACTTGGGTTATCGATATATAGAAGTTTATCTGATACAGCGGCTACTTCCGCCAGCATGTTGTCGCTGGTGGACAGTGTGTGGACAAGCGGGACAGGCTGGTGGACAGCTCGCGTTCGTTACGTCCGCAAGGGGCGACGCAAGCGCAACCTGCTCAGACCGGCGCTCGATTCGGTAGCGCGTCGAGGATGCCGGTCAGATCGAGGCCACTCCAGGTCGGCTGCGAGCGCATCATCCGCTCGCGCTCTGGATCGGGATAGCGCGAGACCCAATACACGGGGAGGCCGGCATGGTTGGCGCCAGTGACGTCGGCCCATGGGCTATCGCCCACGTACAACACCTGACACGGTTCGAGATCAAGCCGCTCACAGAGCTGCTCAAAGAAGGGTTTGCGTGGTTTGTACGACTGCGCCTCCTCGGAGGACAGCACCATCTCCACTTCGATCCCGGCCGTCCACAATGCGTGTTCCAGATGATCATCGTCAGCGTTGCTGCCAATCGCGATCCGATACCCGCGCTCCTGCAACTCGGCGAACACGTCAGCCACCTCGGGATACGCCGGCGCCACCGAGAGCACGTCCCAGAGATGCTGGAAGGCGGCCGCCGGCGGGATCGTTTCGACCGAATGGCGCTTGAAGGCCTCGCCGAAGAAGTATGGCCAGGTCTCGGAGAACGGACGAAATGTCGGCTCGGGGCCATCGAGTGGTCGCTCTGAATTGCGCCCCTCGCGCCTGGCCATTTCTCGCGACGCCTCGAGCCAGGCATCCCAGACCTGCTCGCCCGTGGCGTGATCGACGCCGTGCTCGTGCAGCATGTCCTGGATCAGCGAGGCAAACTGTCGCTCCTCAAGCTGCAGCAACGTGCCGTAGCAATCAAATGCGACGGCGCGGACGGTCGCCACCGCCTCGTCGGGACCGACCGTCGGCGGAGCGGGATCGGCGGGCGGTTCAGTGCTCGGTTCGCTCATGCGGCTCTCTCAGGATGTCAGTGACTCAGTGGATGTGCGCCGGTTCGACTCAGCCCGCATGTCGCGCCAACCAGCGGGCGGCCTCTTTGGCGTGATAGGTGAGAATCATGTCAGCGCCAGCGCGGCGGATGCCGGTCAAGGTCTCCAGAACCACCCGCTCCTCATCGATCCAGTCGTTGCCCGCGGCGGCCTTCAGCATCGCGTACTCACCGCTCACGTTGTAGGCCGCGAGCGGCGCGTCGAATCGCTGACGAGCCTCGCGGACCAGATCGAGGTAAGCCAGGGCTGGCTTGACCATGACCATATCTGCGCCCTCGGCGAGATCACGCGCGATTGCGCGCATCGCTTCCCGACCGTTCGGCGGGTCCATCTGGTAGGCGCGACGGTCGCCGAATTGCGGCGCGGAATCGGCCGCGTCGCGGAATGGCCCGTAAAAGGCGGAGGCAAACTTGGCCGAGTAGGCCAGCAGAGTGCGGTCATCGAAACCGCCGTGATCGAGCGCCTGTCGGATTACTCCGATGCGCCCATCCATCATGTCCGACGGCGCGATCACATCAGCGCCCGCCTCTGCCTGGCTCAACGCGGTCCGCGCCAGCAGTTCGACCGAGGCGTCGTTCAGGACCGATCCGTCATCGGCGAGCACGCCACAGTGCCCGTGGTCGGTGTATTCGCACAGACAGACATCGGTTACCACAATCAGCTCGGGCTGGGCATCCTTGAGCGCTCGCGTCGCCTGCTGAATGATCCCGTCCCCAATCCAGGCGCCGCTGCCTTCCGCGTCCTTCACGTCGGGAATACCGAACAGCAGGATCGCCGGAATATCGAGCGAACGTAGCTCCGCCGCCTCCTGCGCCAGCTGATCCACCGACAGGCGTGACTGGCCTGGCATCGAGTGAATCGGTTCACGGACGCCGCGACCAGTGGTCACGAATACGGGATAGATGAAGTCGGTCGGCGCGAGCCGTGTTTCGCGCACCATGCGCCGTAGTCCGTCAGATCGACGCAGACGACGCATCCGATGCGCGCTGGGGATGCTGTCGGCCTCGATGTGTGTCAGGAGCTGCTGCGCGCTGGTCATGTTGATGTCACCGTGATTCGGTCTTTCAGATCGTCAGGCGGCCTCAGGCTGGCAATGTAGCGTCCGACAGCCTGAGCCAGCCCCTCGATAGTGTGCGTCTCAGCAATGGCAACGACGCGCAGACCCAGATTGCGCGCCGCTTCTGCTGTGACCGGGCCGATACACACCGTTTGCAAGGAGTCTAAGTCGACCAAATCGCCCGCGAGTTCGACCAGTCCGCGAGCGGTCGAGGGCGATGTCAAGGTTGCCACATCGACGCCACGTTGCAGCTCGGCCAGCGCCTCTGGGTCCGGTCGCGGCGTGACAATGTCGTAGAGCGTCACTTCTTCGACCATAGCTCCGGCGTCGCGCAGGTAGTCGGCCAGCAGGGGGCTGGCTTGAGCGGCACGGGCCAGGAGTATCCGCTTGCCCGTCAGATCGTTCTGCGTCAACGCCACTGCGAGCGCTGCTGAGGTAAATGTGCTCGGCACGACATCCGCCGTGACGCCTCGAGCTTCAAGCGCTCGCGCCGTCTCGCTGCCAATTGCCGCCACCCGAGTACTTGCCAGCGCTCGCGAATCCAATCCATTGCGACGCATCGCGTTCCACAGCTGGATCACGCCATTGACGCTGGTCAAGCCGACGAGGTCGTAGCGTCCGGTAGCCAGCTGACGGACTGCTTCGGCGATCGGCGGCTGGTCGGCTGGTTGAATCTCAATCGT
>RKRS01000024.1 GCA_007571275.1 Dehalococcoidia bacterium | reverse complement strand
CACCAAGCATTGACCACTTCCAGCACTGACATCGAGCCCAATACCGCTGCAACTCAGGAAGAGGCGCCGGCGGCCCCCACTGAGCCCACCACGATGGACGAACTCCTGGCCGAACCCGGTCGGGAGCCGCTGAACCCCAGACGCGGTGATATCGTCGAAGGTATCGTCGTCCACTGGTCTGGGTCAGCGCTGATCGTCGACGTCGGCGCCAAGTCCGAGGGCATTGTCCACTTCGAGGAAATGCGCTCGTTGACCGACCAGGATCGCGAAGCGCTCAAGACCGGCGACCCCGTTCATGTGTTCGTCAATGACTCTGAGTCGGAAGGCGGCTCACTGGAGCTGTCCATCGACCGCGCCCGCGGCGAGCAGGGTTGGCATGAGTTGCAGCGCCGCTTCGACGAGAACGAAGTCTTCGACGCGCGAGTGACGGGCTCCAACAAAGGCGGTCTGTTGGTCAATGTCGAGGGCGTGAACGCCTTCGTCCCACTCTCGCAGATCGTCGAAATCACTGGCGATCGTGAACAGGCGATCGCTCAGCTGACCGAGTATGAGGGTCGCACGCTGCGATTCAAGGTCATCGAGATCAACCGTCGCCGCAACCGCGTCATCCTCTCCGAGCGCGCAGCCGTCCAGGAATGGCGCGCCGAGCAGAAGGACCGACTGCTTGAGGAGCTGCAGGAAGGCGAAATCCGCTCAGGTCGAATTACCAGCATCCGTTCCTTCGGTGTTTTTGTTGACCTGGGCGGCGCTGATGGCCTGGCTCATCTTTCCGAGCTCAGTTGGGAACGCGACGTCGACCCGGAGACGATGTTCAGCATCGGTCAGACGATCGATGTCTACATCACCAAGATCGACAAAGAGTCGAAGAAGATTGGTCTGTCGGTACGTCGTGCGTCTCCCGAGCAGTGGGATGAAGTCGTGGCCAAGTTCGAGGTCGGCGACATTGTCCCATCGGTCGTGACCAAGCTGGTCACCTTCGGGGCGTTCGCGCGGCTTGAAGGTCCAGTAGAAGGCTTGGTGCACGTTTCCGAGCTAGCCGACCGACGAATCACGCATCCGCGCGAGGTCGTCCTGGAGAACGACATCATCCCGGCGAAGATCGTTCGCATCGAGCGCGACCGTCACCGCCTGGGCCTGTCGTTGAGGCAAGCTCGCACCGACGCTGAGCGAGCCGGGTGGATCTTCAACCAGGATGGCGGGATCACTCGTCTGCCCGACGAGGTGGCTGAGCGCTTCAAAGTCCAGCAGGACACGCTACCCGAAATCGAGCCCGAGCCGGAACCCACGCCGCAGCCGTCGCGGACTCCCGAGGAGTCGCAGCCCGATGCCGCGCCGGAGCCGGTCCGCCCCGTCTCCGCGATGCAGGAGGCGCTCGAGCGCGCTGGCGTTACCGAGCATGACTTCCGCAGAGGGCGCCGCGACTATCGCTAGCGGGCTTCCCGTTCCGAGCCAGAACGAACCGTACTGCTTATGCGGCAGACCCCGCCTGGGGCCTGCTCTGATAGGCTGACCTTACCCCGCGAGCGACCTGCCTGTGGTCGCGTCGTGTACTGGAGACTGCGATGGCAGACCGATTTGACAAGTTCACTGAGCGCGCTCGCCGTGTCCTCACGCTCGCGCAGGAAGAAGCTCAGCGCTTCAACCACAATTACATCGGGACCGAGCATTTGCTGCTCGGGCTCGTACGCGAGGGCGACGGCGTTGCTGCGAAGGTGCTTTCCAACCTTGGTGTTGAGTTGGGCAAAGTCCGCTCTGCGGTTGAGTTCATCATCGGACGGGGAGATCGCGCCGTCCTCGGCGAAATCGGTCTGACTCCCAGAGCCAAGAAAGTGATTGAACTTGCCGTCGATGAGGCGCGTCGACTCAATCATCATTACATCGGGACTGAGCATTTGTTGCTCGGCTTGGTCCGCGAGGGCGAAGGCATCGCAGCTGGCGTGCTGGAATCGCTGGGCGTCAATCTCGAGCGTGTCCGCGCCGAGACCACGCGCATTCTCTCGCAAAGCGGTCCCGCGACCGCGGGCGCCGGCGCGGGTTCGAGCAGCAGCTCCAGCTCTCGCTCCGCGACTCGAACGCCGACCATCGATCAACTCGGCTTCGATCTCACCGCCGCCGCTCGCGCAGGCACCCTCGATCCGGTCATCGGCCGCTCCAAGGAGATTCAGCGCGTCGTTCAAATTCTCTCGCGGCGCACCAAAAACAATCCGGTGCTGATCGGGGAACCAGGCGTTGGCAAGACGGCCGTCGTCGAAGGCCTTGCCCAGCACATCTCCTCGGGCGATGTGCCCGAGACCTTGCAGGGCAAGCGCCTGTTGACGCTCGACATCGGTTCGCTCGTCGCCGGGACGAAGTATCGTGGCGAGTTCGAGGAGCGATTGAAGAAGGTAGTCGAGGAAATCAAGGGCGCCGGCAATTGCGTGCTCTTCATTGACGAGCTGCACATGCTCGTCGGCGCTGGCGCGGCGGAAGGCGCCGTCGACGCCGCCAACATCCTCAAGCCGTCGTTGGCCCGAGGCGAGCTGCAGACCATCGGCGCAACGACGCTCGATGACTATCGCAAGCACATCGAGCGAGATGCGGCGTTAGAGCGCCGCTTCCAGCCGATTGTGGTTGAGGAGCCGTCGATCGAGGAAACGATCGAAATCCTGCGCGGGATCAAGGATCGCTACGAGGAACATCACAAGCTGGTCATCACTGACGAGGCGCTGGTCGCCGCCGCCGAGATGTCGGCGCGTTATATCTCCGACCGCGCGCTGCCCGACAAGGCGATTGATCTGATCGACGAATCGGCCTCACGAGTGCGGATTCGCCGTTCGTACACGCCACCCTCGCTCAAGGAGGCGACTGTTGGCCTCGAGGGCATCCGCAAGGAGAAAGAACAGGCCATCAATCAGCAGCAGTATGAGTACGCCGCTGATCTGCGCGATCGCGAACTTAAGCTGATGCAACGAATTACCGACCTCGAGCAGGATCTCGACCAGCAGCGGGAGCGCGATTCATCGGACGTGTTGGCTGAGGACATCGCCGAGGTCGTCTCGATGTGGACCGGTATCCCCTTGGTGCAGATTGCAACGGAGGAGTCGGAGCGCCTGCTGCGCATGGAAGAGGACCTGCACGAGCGCATCGTTGGTCAGCAGGAGCCGATTGTCGCACTGGCCAAAGCCGTCCGACGGGCGCGCGCCGGGCTCAAGGATCCGCGCCGACCAATCGGCGTGTTCATGTTCCTTGGACCGACCGGGGTCGGCAAGACGGAGCTTGCTCGCGCCCTGGCCGACTTCATGTTCGGCTCGGACGACAACATGGTCCGACTCGACATGTCCGAGTTCATGGAGCGTCACACGGTTGCGCGACTGGTCGGCGCGCCTCCGGGATACGTCGGCTACGACGATGGCGGCCAGCTGACCGATACCGTGCGTCGCAAGTCGTATTGCCTGATCCTGCTTGACGAGATCGAGAAGGCGCATCCCGAAGTCTTCAACATGCTGCTCCAGGTCTTTGACGACGGTCACCTGACCGACGCCAAGGGTCGTCGCGTGGACTTCCGCAACACGATCATCATCATGACCTCAAACGTGGGCTCTGACCTGATTCGGCGTGAATCGGCGATTGGATTCTCGACGATTTCCGACGAAGATCAGTCGGAGAAGCAGCGCTACGAGAAGATGAAGGACAAGGTCCTTCAGGAGATGAAGCGCGTCTTCCGGCCTGAGTTCCTCAACCGTGTCGATACGACGCTGGTCTTCCACCCGCTCAGCCGAGCGCACATCCGCAGCATCGTCGACATGATGCTGAAAGAGGTCGATTCGCGGATCAAGGAGAAAGAAGTCGACCTCGACGTCACCGAGGCAGCCCGCGACTGGTTGGGCGAGAAGGGCTACGACCCCGTCTTTGGCGCTCGTCCGCTCCGCCGCGTGATCCAGGAACGGCTTGAGGACTCGCTCTCTGAGGCTCTGCTGCGCGGAGATTTCCAGGCCGGCGACACTATCCGTGTCGATCTGGTCAAGGAGCTCAACGAGAATGGCGTCGAGGAGGAGATGCTGCACTACGAGCGCATCGAAGGTCTTTCCCGCGCCGCCGAGCTCGCCGCTGAGGTCGAGGCCGCAGCGAGCGACGAATCGGGCGAAGAAGAAGGTGAAGCGGTCGTCACATCCTAGGGCGACCGCCACTCTCTCCAACGCCTGCTCGGTCAGAGCCGGCGACCCCACCTCGTCGTTCCTGCGCAAGCAGGAACCCATATACAGGCGTCGTGTGAGCTGCGTTATCGCTCGGGGAACTCGCTGGTCGGACGCTGAACCAGGACCCAGCCGTTCCCGTCCGGATCGCGGAAGAGCGCC
>RKRS01000241.1 GCA_007571275.1 Dehalococcoidia bacterium | reverse complement strand
GTACGGTGTTCTGGCAGGGGGGAGTCATGAACCGCGATGATGTGGCTGACCTGTGTGAGTCCTTGCCTGGCGCGTGGCCGGACTCTCCCTGGGGCGAGGACGACCTCGTCTACAAACTCGGCTCCCGCAACCCTGACGGCAAGGGTGGCAAGATCTTCTGCTTTCTCGGCGGCGGCACGACTGAGGGCGCGCCGCACGCCATCTCGATCAAGGCTGATCCCGCCATCGTCCCGGCGCTGCATCAGCGATACGCAGCGGTCTCGTCGCCGCGCTATCTGAACAAGTCACACTGGGTCGCGATTGAGCTGGAATCGGATCTTCCCGCCGATGAGCTGGAAGACTTGATCGTCGATTCCTATGAGCGAATCCTCCGCTCCTTCAGCAAGCGCCAGCAGCGTCTGATCAGGGGCGCGGGGTAGGCGCGACTGACAATTCCACCCGCGAGGCCTGGTCGGCGTTGTGGTGGATGGTGTTCAGCGCTGTTCTGGTGTGCGTCTGCCGGCCGATTGGCTCACCGGTGTTGGGATTGATATCGAAGCGCGGGTAGTTCGAGGAAGAAATCTCGATACCGATCCGATGGCCCGCCTGGAACACGTTCGCTGTCGGATATAGCTCGATGGTCACTTCGACGACATCGCCCGGCGAGACCAGTTCTTCGCGGTCGTAACCATTGCGGAAGCGCAGGCGCTTGATGCTGTCCGTGATGCGCAGGTTATAGCCGTCGGGATAGTCGACATTGGGCGGATAGCAGTCGAGCAGCGCTGCGGTGAAGTCGGTGTCGGGCGCGTCGGTCGAGACGTAAAGACGCACGGAGACGGGTCCGCTGACTTCCACGTCCGCGGCCAGCGGCTCGGTGCGGAACGAGAGTACGTCCGGGCGCGAGGCTGTGGGCAGATAGGGCGGCTCGGCGCCCATCACATCGGGCCGGGTGCGCTGATCAGCGCCGCCGGGCAAGATCAGCTCGCGGGAGCGCTGGGTCGGCGGCCAGATCTGCGCTTTGAGGGTTGGATCCTCTGGCGCGTATTCGCGCAGCGATGAGACGTTGGCCGAGATTGACGGCGCTGGGTTGGCCGGGTCGAAGAGGTAGCTGGACGAGCCACCATCCTCGCCGGCGGCTTCGGTCGCGAGTCCGCCGTCAGGTTGGAGGAACCAGTCGATCTGCTGCGACTGAGCCGGTGGCCACTGCGATTCGTCGCGCCAGTGGCCGCCGTGATCGAGGCGGCCGGATGTGATGCGTCGCCCGCTCCCGCCGCCCATGACAAACATTTTCACTGGCGGCATCTCGGCCCAGCCGCTGTCGAGTCCCTTGAGCGTGTGGTCGAAGAACTGCATGCGTAGATCGGCAATGCTCGGGGCGAGATTGCCGGAGGTAGGCGCGGTTGAGCCAAAATCGACGTCGCCCGACCAGGTTCGGTCGAGGGTGGCCTCACCATGCGTCCAGGGACCCATGAGCAGGTACTGGGGCGAGGATTTTGCCTCGGAGAAGGCCATGAACGACTCGGTCGTGGCGCGCGTGTAGCTGTCGTACCAGCCGCCTGAGTAGACGCTGGGCACGTCGGCGGTCTGCTCGATGAATCGCTCGAAGTTCATCGACGGTAGCTGCCAGAGCCAATCGTCCTCACGTGCCAATGTGAGCAGATCGATCGCCCAGCGCTCGTAGTCCCTGGTCAGCGAGAGCGGCGTGTCGCCTGTCCGCCAGGGCAGACGGTTCAGGTATCCGCGTAGATCCACCGCCGCCTGGTCAAGCGCCGCATAGAGGGCGGGATCGCTGAGCGCCTCAGGGCTGACCGGGGCGTTCCAGAACGCCCAGGCGAGCCAGCGCAGCTCCAGCGCGCCGCCCTGTCGCAGGGATGAGGTGAGTCCGTTGAAGGCGCCCTGATTGACCCACATCGCTGACAGATGCGGCGGATTCTGGGTGGCCGCGGCCGACTGGACCCAGCCCATGTATGACGTGCCAACCGTGCCCACCTTGCCTGTTGACCACGGTTGCTCGGCCAGCCACTCGATGGTGTCGTAGCCGTCCTCAGCTTCGTTCTTGAGCAGGTAGAAGTCGCCTTCCGAGGCGAAGCGTCCGCGCACATCCTGGACGATCCGCGCGTAACCGCGCTGGGCCCACCACTCGGCCTCGGCGGCGAAGCCGAGCTTGTCGTAGGGCGTGCGAGTCAACAGGGTCGGCCATGGCCCTGCAACGGCGACGCCGTCTCGGGCGGGCAGATAGATGTCTGTGGCCAGCGAGACGCCGTCGCGCATCGGCGCGCGCCGATTGCGCTGAATGACGACCTCATACTCGGCCTGTGAATGCTGATGGCTCATCTCATGCTCCTCTGGCCAGTAGTGGGGTCACGGTTGGAGTGGTCGGCAGCGATGTTCGGGTGACGTTGACGTGATTGTCGGAGGGCGGATCGGCGGTCGCGCCCATCTCGCGCAGGAACGTTGACAGTGACTCCAGGCCAGTATCCACTCCGTCGGTCGCTTCCGGTTGGTAGAGCATCGGAATGATGAGCGGAGCGGCGATCTCGTTGGCAATGCTCGCTGCGGCCTGCGGAGACAAGTGCGAACCGCCGCCGCATGGCATGAGGACGACGTTCGCCCGTTGCAGCTCGTCAAGCGCGGTCCGCTCGGGCATCGCCTGTAGATCGCCGAGGTGGGCCACGATCACCTCGTCGATCGTGACGACAAACGCGATGTTCCGTGACGCATTCGGGCCAGGCGTGCGCACGCCGGTGGCCAGCACGCGTTTGATTTCATATTCACCGGGCGCATCCAGCGTTCGTTGAAACCCCGGGGACTCGAGGCTGACGCCGTCCACCCAGTTGTGCGCCGGGTCCTGTCCGCGCGAGACGGTGACGATGTCTGCGCTGGGTCGGTTCAGGCGAAAGCCGGTCTCGGGCGCGCAGGGATCCATGACGACGGCTGCCTCTCGACCGCGCAGTCGGAAGGCGGCATGTCCGTACCAGGCGATGTCCATGTGTACAGCCTATGGAGGAGATGACGTATGCGCTGCGCGCCTCCGTCAGTCCTTTCGGGACAGCATCACCCATTGGGGGAAGCGATGGGAGATGCGGTTGGGACTCCCTCCGACGGGGAAGCTGCGTTAGTTGGCCAAGATGGGGAGTTCGTCGCCGGCTTCGGCCTGGTGCGGCATCAGGATCAGTGCCGCGTTTTGCCCGTGAGCGCCGTACGCCGCTGTTGCGACCCCGACGATGCGATCTTCGTAGACTCGACTGGTGAAGCCCAACTTGCAGGCGATGTCCTCTTCCTGGAAGGTCGCATGGGGTGGCACCTTGCGCTGGTCGACGATCAGCGCAGCCGCTACGGCCGAGAACGCTCCCGATGCGCCAACGGTGTAGCCCAGATTGGGCGTCACGGCGGCGGCGTACATGTCCAGGGTGCGCCGACCGAAGGCTCGCTCGATGATGTCAGTTTCCCGTTCGTCGCCCAGCTTCGAGCCCAGACCCGCGGTGACGACGACGTCGATGTCTGAGGGGGAGATTTCGCCATCCAGCATCGCGTCCCCGGTGGCGCGTCGAGCGACTTCAATGTCTGTGGGCGCCTGGCCGTCGCCCATTGGGCCCGAGGTCATGGCCTCGCCGCCGATTTCAGCGTAGACGTGGACGCCTCGCTGGGTGGCTAACTGGCGATCCTCCAGCATCAGGGCGGCGGCCCCCTCGCCAAGGATCATGCCGAGTCGGTTGGCGTCGAAAGGCCGATACGCGTTCGGATCGTCCGAGCGGTCGAGCAGCCCGGAGGATTCGTATGCGTTCCAGATATCAGGGCGCAGCGGCGCTTCGGCGCCCACGGCGATCGCTGCGCGAATGACGCCAGAGCGGATCAGCTGGGTGGCGAGCGCGACTGAGGCCAGTCCTGAGGCGCCGCCCAGCGACACGGTGAAGACTGGCCCGGCGATGTTCAGGCCGAGCGATGCGCCGGACAGGCCTGAGCCCAGGAGCGCCCAACCGGCACCAGCGCCGGGATGCGCGATCCCGCTGACGGCGCCGACGGCGAAGGCGTTCTGCTGATTGAACTCAATCCTCGCGTCGGTTTGCGCCTGGATCGCCGCATCGAGCGCCAGTTGCGAGGCGCGGTCCATCCGCGCGAGCAGCCAGGCGGGCGCGCCCGAGGGACCGCGCCAGGTGTGGTCGACCTGCCCGGCCGCGACTGGCCGCGGCGGCTCGAAGGCCGTCAGCGGCGCGGTGCATACGCGACCGTCACAGAGCGCGGCCCAGAGGTCAGTCGCGCTCTGGCCAGCCGCCGAGACTGCGCCGATTCCCGTGATGACGACCCGTCGCCGATCGCCGGCGTTGTCGTCGATGCCGCCGCGATGCATGCCTCTGCTGACC
>RKRS01000082.1 GCA_007571275.1 Dehalococcoidia bacterium | reverse complement strand
CAGTGGCCTCGACCATCTTCGCGACGATCCCCGATTCCGCACCGGGCTGAGGCGCTGGAAGCATCGCGCGGAGCTCAAGCCGATGATCGAAGCGTGGACTTCGGAGCGGTCGGCGGTGGAAACTGCTGAGACGCTTCGCGCTGCCGGCGTACCGGCGGCGGCGTCCGTCTGGGGCAGCGACATCCATCATTCCCTGAACTTCCAGTCCCGCGGCGGAGCGGTCAGTGTGCGACCGCCCGAGACACACTTGCGACAGGTGCTGCCGCCGCCCTGGAAGCTGTCAGAGACCCCGGCTGAGATCGTCTCGCCGGCGCCGCGGCTGGGCGAAGATACCGACTACGTCCTGAGCCGGATGCTTGGCTACGATCAGGACAGGATCGATGCCCTCGCGCGAGAGGGCGCGCTGGAATAACCTACAGATCAGAGCCACGACGCAGCGACGAACTGAGAGTCAGCGGAGGGGAACCATGCGAGACGTCTTGCGAGCAATCATCAAGCCGGCGGCGCGTCTCTCGCTCGTTGCCGCGCTGGCGCTAGTCGCGATCTCCGCGATTCAGCCGGTCTTCACTGACAGCGGCGATATCCTCGCCGCCGACGCAACTCCCGTCCAGGCCGAACTGTCGACGCCGCAGCAGGCGGAGCCCGACGAGGGCGGGACCGGAGTCAACAACTTCGACCGTGAGGAGTGGTACCAGTTCTCGATTCTGCTCGCGCCCTTCCTGGTGCTCGTGATCTTCATCCTGATCCTGATGTTCGGTTGGGATCGATTCACCAACAACGAGGACTAGCTGAAACGTCCGACACATGGCCGAAGCGATCGCCCAACAACTCGTCGACGCCTTGACTGAGCGAGGGCTGACGCTTGCCACCGCAGAGACCGACACGGGTGGCCTGATCGGCCATTGGATCACAGACATCGCTGGCTGTTCGAAAGTATGGATCGGCGGCGCGGCGCCTTACCACAACTATCCCAAGATCGACCTGATCGGCGTCTCGCGCGACCTTCTGAGAGAGCACGGTTCCGTCTCCGAAGCAGCCGCCATCGCGATGGCTCGCGGCGTGCGCGACACGCTGAACGCCGACATCGGCGTCGCTGAGACCGGCATCACGGGACCGACGGGCGGATCAGAGTCACGTCCCGTTGGCACGGTCTGGATTGCCTGCGCCGGACCCGGGGATCGTACCCACGCCGAGCGTCAGGTCTGGGACTCCGACCGCGAGGGCAACAAGCGCCTGACCGCCATCCGCTCGATCGAGCTCGTGCTTGAGGCGGCGCAAGACTCGGCCGACGACTGAGTCGCACGTGCCGTTCCTGCATTGCAACGAGATCGATCTCTACTACGAAGCGCACGGCGATCCGTCCGCGCCGCCGTTGATTCTGGCGCACGGAGCGGGTGGCAACCATCTCGTTTGGTGGAGAAACGTGCCGGTCTTCCGCGAGCGCTACTACACCATCACGTTCGACCATCGCGCGTTTGGACTCAGCCGCGACGTTCCCGGCGGCCCGGGTCGTCGAGCGTTCCCGCACGACCTGCACGCATTGTTGGAACACCTCAACATCGACCGGTTCGCGATGATCGCCCATTCCATGGGCGGACGCACGGCGACTCCGTTCGCTCTGATCTTCCCGGGGCGAATCGAAGCGCTGATTCTCTCTGGCACACTCGCCGGCGCAGTGAACGACGAAGTCCGGGCAATCCAGGCCGCCCACTACCAGACCGTCGCAGGCCAAACGCTACGTCAGCGCGCCTTGGCCCCAGCCACAGAACGGAACGATCCACAACTGACCTGGCTCTACCGACGAATGAACGGTTGGAACCCCAGGCGTCCGTCCACCTTTCTCGCTCCGACCCCGGGCCTTGCGACCTGGCGCGGCTCCTCGATGCCACTGCTACGACAATTCGGCATGCCGATGCTGTACATCGTCGGGGAGCACGACCGCATCGTCCCGCCTGAGGCGATGGAGGCCTCGCATCGGGCCATGCAGGGGTCGGAGTTCGTTGTCGTTCCCGAGGCCGGACACTCCGTCTATTTCGAGCAACCTGACCGATTCAACACCGCAGTCGTCGATTTCCTCGACCGACGCTGGCTCAACCGTAGACAGGGCTGAGCGCCGCTCTATCATCGAACCATGAAGACCCCAACCGCCTTGGTTCACGAATTAATCGACGCGATCGGCGAAGCGGCTGTCGTCTGGCACGATGAGGACCTCCTGGTCTACGAATACGACGGCACTATCGATCGCGGCAATCCGGATGTGATCGCGCTCCCCGCCAACACTGAAGATGTTGCCAGCCTGATCAAGATCGCCAACAAGTACGACGCGCCAGTCACGCCTCGCGGCGCTGGTACCGGGCTGAGCGGCGGGGCGCTCGCGGCCAAAGGCGGCGTGATCATCGGGATGAACCGGATGCGACGCATCCTCAACATTGACGTGGAGAACAAGACAGCGCTCGTACAACCCGGCGTGGTCAATCTCGACCTTGGCGCTGAAGCGGAGCGGTACGAACTCGCCTACGCACCGGATCCCAGCTCTCAACGCGCCTGCACGATCGGTGGCAACATCGCCGAAAATGCTGGAGGACCGCATACGCTCGCCTGGGGCACGACGACCAATCACGTGCTCGCGCTCGAGCTGGTGACTGCCGACGGCGAGGTGCAATGGATCGGTCACGACACCCGCGACGAGCCCGGTTACGACCTGGTCGGCTGCGTGGTTGGCTCTGAAGGCACGGTCGGTATCGTCACCCAAGCCCTGGTCCGACTGGTCCCGCGACCCAGCGCTGTCCGCACGATGCTCGCCATCTACGACAGCGTCAGGCAAGCCTCCAATGCCGTCTCGGCCGTGGTTGCCTCCGGGATTGTGCCGGCGGCGCTGGAGATGATCGACAAGATGACCATCGCAGCTGTCGAGCCGGTCCTGAACACCGGATTCCCACTGGACGCCGAGGCGGTGCTGTTGGTGGAAGTTGATGGCCCGCAATCACAGGTCGACGCCGAGGGCGCGCGAGTGGAAGGAATTCTCAACCGATTCGAGCCGCGCGAGGTCCGCTCCGCCACCGATCCGATCGAACGGGAGCAGCTCTGGGCAGGCCGAAAAGGCGCCATCGGCGCGCTTGGTCAGATCATGCCCAACTACTACTTGCTGGACGGCGTAGTTCCGCGGACCAAACTGCCCGACGTGCTCGACGCGGTGTACGAAATCGCCGAGCGTTATCGCCTGCCAGTAGCGAACATGTTCCATGCCGGAGATGGCAACCTCCACCCATGTCTCCTGTTCGACGAGCGTGAACCAGGCGCAACCGAGCGTGTGTTGGACGCTGGTGGAGAGATCATGCGCGTCTGTGTCGACGCAGGCGGCGCGATCACTGGTGAACATGGCGTCGGTCTGGAAAAGCGCGACTATCTGCCCTGGATCTTCAGCGAGGCGGACATGGACGCGATGAAGGCATTGCGCGCCGCATTCGGGCCAACCGAAAACTTCAACCCCTGCAAAATCTTCCCCAAGGGTCACGGCTGCGGAGAGGCCGGCCACCAGCACGCTCAACACCAGATCGCCAAGTTCGGACCCAAAGCGTTCGTATGAGCCAGTGCACGAAGCAAGGAACTCGCGATGGCGAGCGCTGACATCGGCGCCGCAGGATTCGCAGCACTCTTCGACGACCTGGAAACTGATTCCGCCCGACTCTCCCGCTACACAATCGACGGACTGCTGCCCAAAGCGGCGGCGACGGTCCACTCCCTCGCCGAGGTCGCACGTATCCAGTCGATCGCAACCGACCACGACCTCGCAGTGATCCCGATTGGTGGACGGACCATGCTCGGCCTGGGCATGCCGCCTCGTCGCTACGACCTGGCGCTCGACCTGGCTGGCATGAACCAGATCGTCGACTATGAACCGAACGATTTCACCATCACGGCGCAGGCGGGTATGACGCTTGCCGATCTGCAGCGTCATCTGGCCACCAATGGACAGTTTCTGCCTCTCGATCACCCGCGCTTCGAGCGGGCAACGCTCGGCGGCATCTGCGCGGTCGGGCGCGGCGGCCTGCGCCGGAACGCATTCGGCGGTCCTCGCGACTGGCTGATCGGGATGCGAATGATCAAGGCCGACGGCACTCCGATCACAGGCGGGGGCCGGGTCGTCAAGAACGTCAGCGGCTACGACCTGCCCAAACTCTTCGCCGGGTCGCTCGGTACACTCGGCGTCATTGTCGAGCTCACATTCAAACTCCGACCTCAGCCCGCCAGCGACCAGATCGTGGCGCTCAATGCGCCGACATTCGAGGCGGCTCTCGCGGCCGCGCAGTCAGCAGCGAAGGCCGCGCCGTTCCTCAATGGCTGCGTCGCCCTGTCATCCGAGGCGGCCGCAAACGCCGGGGCGCTGGGCGCGAGCATCCTGCACGACCAGCCAGCGCTCCTCCTGCGCGCCAACGGACTGGAATCAGCCGCATCGGAAGTGCTGGCGCAAGGCCTACAAGCCGCCCGAGCAGCCGGGCTGGACGGCCCGGAACGAACGACCAGCGCGATCGTCGAAACCTGGCAGGCGGTCGCCGATCTGGAGCTACAGACTTCCCGACAGCACATCCGCCTGCGTCTCGGCGTGCCACCGGCTCAGCTCATCCGCGCCCAGCAAATCCTGAGCAGACAGCTGCCAGACGCATCATCCTGGATTGCCGCCGCCGACTCGGGATTGCTGTTTCTTGAGGTGGCGGCGATTGACGCCGACGTCATCAAGTCCCTGCGAAACGAGCTCGGACCGTTACAGGGACGGCTCACCGTCGAAACGGCCCAGCCCGAGCTCAAACAGGCCGTCAACATCTGGGGACCAAGCGGACCCGGCGCTCGATTGATGCACAATATCAAGGAACAATTTGATCCGCAGGGCATTCTCAATCCCGGGCGATTCATAGACGGAATCTAAGCTGCAATCATGAGCCTCGCTCCGCCTTCACCCGACGCTGAACCGATCTGGCTGACGGAAGATCGACCGGACGCAGGCGATCTCGGACTCTGTGTTCATTGCGGATTCTGCCTCAACGCCTGTCCGACTTACCACGATCTGGGGATTGAGACGGATTCGCCTCGAGGTCGGATCGCACTGATGCGGGGACTGGACAACGGGCGCATTGAGTGGTCGCCACGAGTTCAGCAACACTTTGACCAATGTCTCCAGTGCCGCGCTTGCGAGACCGCCTGTCCATCGAAGGTGCCCTATGGCCGACTGATGGAAGCGACACGCGCCGAAGCCTTCACGCAGAACAAGTGGCCGCGACGCCAGCGAATCATCTGGCGGCTCGTGATGCGCGGGCTGTTCCCGTACCCACGACGGATGAGGTTGGCCGGATACGGTCTCAAGCTCTACCAGATGACGGGCATCCAGAGCCTGGTACGCAAATCGGGACTGCTCAGACGACTGTCGCCGAAACTTGCCGATATCGACGCGCTGTCGCCAGTCGCCGACAAGCCCTTCTACGCCAATCGTGAAGCCGCTCAGATCGCGCCAACACAACCTCTCCGGGCCCGCGCCCGCCTGATCACCGGCTGCATGATGCCATTGGCCTATCCCGACACGCACCGCGCGACCGTTCGTGTCTTCGCGCGCAACGGCGTCGCTGTTGACGCTCCCGAGTCGCAGCTGTGCTGCGGCGCTCTGCACGCGCATGGCGGCGATATCGAGGCGGCGCGCAACCTGGCGCGACAAAACATCGACGCCCTGACGCCACAGACCAGCGACTTGCCCGACGCCATCCTGATCAACGCAGCCGGCTGCGGCTCGCATCTGAAGGAGTACGGTCATCTCCTGCGCAACGACGCCTCGTACGCTGAACGAGCCACGGCCTTTGCCGCCCGCGTCAGAGATGTCCACGAGTATCTCGTGGAGCTTGGTTTCGCGCCCCCAAGAGGTCGCATCGAGCGCACTGTCACTTATCAGGACTCATGCCACCTCTCGCATGCGCAGAACATTCGCAGCGCGCCGCGAGACGTCCTGCGCAGCATCCCCGGACTGACTCTGGAGGAGATGCGGAAACCCGACAAGTGTTGCGGTTCGGCCGGCATCTACTCCGTAGTTCAGAGCGATATCTCGAAGCGGGTCCTGGCAGAGAAGATGGAAGACGTGCTCTCGACCAACGCCGAGCAAGTCTGCACCGCCAATCCCGGCTGCATGCTGCAGCTCGACGCCGGCATTGCCCGCTTCGACGACGAACGCCGCATGATGCCGCGCTCAACCCACGCCATCGAGTTGCTGGACGAGTCGTACAAGCTAGGAGACCAGGAACAGTTCGACTAATCGGTTAGCCTCCTAGCGCAACACTGATCATTCCTGATCACTCAGCACTAGAAAGGCGGCGATCATGGGACAGTTCCACAAGGTTGAAGTTGGCGGCGCAACGCTCATTGCGGTCCAGGACTCATGGGCCGCCATGCCGCCAACGGCGTTTTTCAACAAGACTGAAGACTCCGATTGGGACAACTATCGCGATCTGCTCGACGAGGACGGCAACCTCACGCTCAACCTCGGTGCCTGGCTGGTAATCTCCGACGGCACGACGATTCTCGTCGACTCCGGTATCGGTGGTCGGCCGACAATGATGCCGCTCAAAGAGCCGCCAGGGCTCCCGACCGTGATGCAAGAAGCCGGCGTCTCGCCCAACGACATTGACATCGTCGCCTTCTCCCACCTGCATTTTGACCACACGGGCTGGAATACTTACGACAATGACGGCACGCCCGTTCCGCAGTTCCCCAATGCCCGACATATCATCCAGCAGGCCGAATGGGACTTCTGGACCAGCACAGATGAACTCAAACAGGGCGCGCAGTACGACAATGTCCTCAGCCCAATTGTCGATGCCGGCTTGGTTGACTTCGTTGAGGGTGAGCACGCCCTGACATCCGAGGTTGTGACGGTACCGACGCCAGGGCACACGCCAGGACACGTGTCCTTCGCCGTCAGCAGCGGCGGCGAGAAGGCCTACGTGCTTGGCGACGCGGCCCACCACCTGGTCCAGCTCACCGAGACTGACTGGTGCCCCAGCGCCGACGTCAATACCGACGACTCCACAGCCAGTCGACACAAGCTCTTCGACCAGATCGAAGCCGAGAACGCGTTAATCGCCTCGGGCCACTTCAACTTCCCCGGACTGGGACGAGCGGCGCGGCGCGACGGTACCCGCTACTTTGCTGCGGAATAGGCTCCACGACCTGCTGGCCGGCTACGGACCCTAGTCCCGCAGCTGGTCAGCGTATTGAGCGATGTCGATGTAGCGGTCGGCGACCTGGCGCAGGTCTGATGACGTGCTCTTGCCGAACGCCATCACCTCGACGCGCACTCCGCGCGCGCCCACGATTTCGACCAGTCGCCGGAAATCGCCATCTCCAGAAACCAGGACGATCACGTCGACGCGGTCTGACATCGTCAGGACGTCGATCGCCAACTCAACGTCGAAATTCGCCTTGACCGACCCACCCGTGAAGCGCTTGAGCGGCTTCGTGGCAATGCGGTATCCGTGATCGAGGAATGGGACAACGAAGCGCTCGTTCTCGGTTCGCGCGGTCGGATCATCCGAGATCGGCGCATAGGCGATCGCGCGGACCAGCGTACGACCGTGCGAGAGGAAGTCGGCGACCTTCCCCCAGTTGAGACGCACGCCCGACGATTCAGCTCCGTAGAGAATGTTGGGCACATCAACAAAGATGGCCAACTTCGGCAGCACTTCAATTCGGGCTGGGCTGGCATCCTCGCCACGCTGACCAAGCAGTGTTTCCGTGAGCAACGCCTGCGACTCAGCCAATCGCTCAATGGTCTTGCCCTGTTGTTCGAGCAGCGCTGTCTGGCGCTCAAGCAGCGCCAGCATCTGCTCCGTCTGATCGGGTGGGGACGCTCCCTGTGGAGCGCGGCGCGAACTTCGGCTCCCTGATGGCTTGTTGGACTGAGGTCCGGACGCCGCGCTGGTACCAGCGCCATTGCTGGAGGAGGATCGCCGTCTCGATCCGCGTCGCGCCGGCGCTTTCGCTGGAGGCTCAACCAGGGACTGCATCGCTGGTCGTTTTGGGGTCGATGTCGGAGGTGCTACCGCGGGCTTCGCTCGATCCTCATTCTGCTCGCCGACGGACTGTTCGGTTGGTGTCGTCCGTCTCAAAAATCTCGTCATTGCCTGACTTTCCATTCATAACACGGGAATCGTGGGCGCCTGCAGCAACGCAGACGCGGCCGCCTTGACCGCCACACGCTCCGCAATCGCGACAAACGCCTGGGCTGCCGGGTTCGTTTCGTCGAACGCGACAATCGGCTGTCCTTCGTCGCCGCCGGCCCGTACTTCTGTCGCGAGCGGCACCTCACCCAAAAAGTCGATCTCCAAATCATCGGCGGCGTCCCGTGCGCCTCCGTGTCCGAAAATCTCCACCCGCTGTCCTGTATCGGGCGTGATGAAGTAGGACATGTTCTCGACGAGGCCGAACACCGGCACGTCGAGTTTCTCGAACATGGTCACCGCCTTGCTGGCGTCCTCCAACGCCACTTGCTGCGGTGTTGAGACCACCACCGCGCCCGCGATCGGCGCTTCCTGCGCCATCGACATCGAGGCGTCACTCGTTCCCGGTGGCAGGTCAATGAGCAGATAGTCAATCTCACCCCAATCCACATCGTGCAGCAGCTGGCGAATCGCCGATCCAATCATCGGTCCGCGCCAGACAACGGGCGCGCCGGGAGGCAACAGGAAGCCCAATGAGATCACTTTGACCCCGTACCGCTCCACTGGATGCAGCCCTCGCTCGCTCTGGGCCTGGAAACCGTTGGGTAGCCCGAACATCGTCGGCAGATTGGGACCGGTGGCGTCGGCGTCGACCAGACCCACCGCCGCTCCCGACTGAGACAGAGCTACAGCCAAATTGGTAGCGAGTGTGGACTTCCCCACGCCACCCTTGTTCGAGGCCACGGCGATGATGTTCTTGACTCCACCGATGGCGGCCTGCTGGCCACTCCCCTGCCAGGCGGGAACGTCGACGCGGAATTCACAGACCACTGAATCGGCCCCGGCATTCCGCAACGCTTCATCAACACGCTGTTCAAGCGCCTCCTTGCAATGGAATCAATCTTGATCAAGTCCGTTGTGCATCATGCCGCGGCGCCGATGGCCGAGCCTGATGGGACTGATCTCATCGTACCCTAACGAACCGATCCGCCTGCAATCGCGATGTATGCAGAAGGCTGGATGATGCGCCAGCTCGGTGCCCTTACCAGATATCGAAAGTTGGGAACCAATTCGACAGACAAAGCGTCAAGCAGTTACCGGCGCGTATTCCACTTTACAGGTGGACATGCCGTGTGTTGCCCGATGTATTGCCTGGCGACAGGCGTATACGTAGCGTCCTGCTACGTGGGACTGACAGAACGCGGGTTGCGTCCACAGCCCGGTTACTCAGTTTCAGGAAGGTTCTCCCCATGCCGTCCAAGACTCGTCTGAAGACCGAAGTCCCTACCCACATCCACCACTGGACGATCGAGGCCCCGAACGGTCCAATGTCCATGGGCGTCTGCAGCTGTGGCGAGACCAAGGAGTTCCGCAACTCCTCCGAGGATTCGATCTGGGATCGCAACGAGGGCCGCTCGCGCTGGAACGACATGGGCATTTCGAAGCGCCGCCGCGCTACCGAGAGCGCCAACTAGCAGCTCTTCGCCCATCTGCTTTACTGCCGTAACTCCGCTGAACATCCTCTCCACGCCGTAGCATGGCGTGGTGGGAGGCTGTATGTCTTCGCTCGTTGCCGAGACCCGGGATCAACCACCTCATCGCGCACGCGCCTCGATACCAAATTTGAGCGTCGATCTCGCGCCCGGCGCTAAGCGAGAGCTGATCCTCCGTAATCCGGTGATGACCGCGTCTGGCACATCGAGCAACGGGATTGAGTTTGCTCGCCTCTTCGACATCAACCGTCTCGGTGGGATCCTGTCCAAGGGCGTCACGCTCAAACCCCGGCGCGGCAACCCCACGCCGAGGATTGTCGAAACGCCCGCCGGCATGCTGAACAGCATTGGCTTTCAGAACGTTGGCGTCCGACGCCTACTCAGCGATGTCGCGACCGTCTGGGAGACCTGGGATGTGCCAGTCGTCGTGAACATGCTCGGTGACACCGTCGACGAGTTTGCTCGCCTCGCACAGGTGCTCGATGGCGCGCCCGGCGTTGCCGGGCTTGAAGTCAACATCTCCTGTCCCAACCTTGACGTTGGCGGCGTCGCCTTCGGCCGCGACCCGGTTGCCGCCGCTCGCGTCGTTGAGGCAGTGGCGACCTCCACCACCCTGCCGGTGATCGCCAAGTTGACTCCCGATGTGACCGACATCTCGGTTGTCGCCAACGCCTGCGAGAGCGCAGGAGCTGATGCGCTCTGCGTCGCCAATTCGTTCGTGGGCATGAGCATTGACGTCAACACACGACGTCCAAGAACGAACCGACCCGTTGCCGGGCTCACGGGACCAGCGATCAAACCGCTCGCGCTGCGGTTGGTCTGGGAAACGGCGCGCGCTGTCGACATCCCGGTCATCGGCTGCGGGGGGATCGTCGACGGCCGTGACGCTGTCGAGTTCCTGCTGGCCGGGGCGAGCGCAGTGCAGGTTGGCACGGCGTCATTTCGCGACCCCTTCGCTGCGATTCGCGTGCTCGAGGAACTGATCCAGTATTGCCGCGAGAACGGCATCACGGAGATATCGGAACTAATCGGCGCGGTACAGGTCGACTAACGGCAGAAGCCCATACAGTAAGCAAGTCGGGGTGTAGCTCAGCTTGGCAGAGCGCACGGTTTGGGGCCGTGAGGCCGGCGGTTCAAATCCGCCCACCCCGACCACTTCCATCTCGTCCAGTCATTCCAGCACAGGCAAAACCCACCGCTCACGCTCAATCCACCACACCAACCAAATTCATCCCTCCTCCTTCGTTCCTGCGTAAGCAGGAACCCATTACTCAGTGCAATCCGACCCATCACGACATCTCGCCTAAATTCGTGGCCGTAGTAGCTCGGCCATGCTCGGCGGGCGATCAACAATCACCCGCCCTTCAGCCAGTGCGGCGATCTCTGCTTCGTTCATCCCCAGCAGCTCGGACAGGACCTCACCGTTGTGCTCGCCCAATCCAGGCGCGCCACGTCGGTAGGTGGCCGGTGTCTTGCTCAATCGCACCGGACACCCTGGATATCGCAGCGTCCCCATATCGATCCCACCGAGCTCGGCCCAGAATCCGCGTTCGGCGAGGTGGTCCGACTCCAGTAAGTCTCGAGCGTCAGCGACAACAGCCGAGATCACACCGCCGCCCTGCAGCCGCATGGCAGCCTCTGATGGAGAGATAGAGCGGCTCCAGATTCCTAGCGCAACGTCGATCTCGTCGTGCCGCGACTCTCGCTCCCACAATTCCCAGCGTTTCCAACCGTCGGGCAACCCGGCGAGGTCGCACAATAAGCGCCACTCCTGATCGGACGTGACCGAAATGGCAACCCAACGATCATCACCCAGACAGCGATACACACCCTGGGGCGCGATGCCCGGCTCTCGGTTTCCGCGACGCGGCGGTGGATGTCCGACTATCTGCGCCGACAGCAGCTCGTCTCCAGCGAATGTACCCATCGACTCGATCATCGCCGTCTCAACTCGCTGACCGTTTCCGCCCGACGCCATCCGGCGCCAAAGCGCAACCAACGTCCCGGCGACCGCGCTCATGCCTGAGACCGGATCGGGCCAGGCCACGCCCGAGCGATAGGGAATGCTGTCCGCATAGCCGGACATCATGGTCATCCCGGTCGCCGCTTCGATCACTGGCCCCAGCGCCACACGATTGGCGCCGGGTCCCTTCGCTCCGTAGCCAGGCATCGAGATATGGATAATGGACGGATTGATTTGCTGTAGCGAGTCCCAGTCCAGCCCCCACTGAGGGAAGACCCGCGGCGAGTAGTTCTCGAGAATCACATCGGAGACCGCGATCAACTCTCGGAATAGCTGCCGACCCTCCTCGCTCGACAGGTCGATCGCTACGCCCCGTTTGTTGCGCGCCAGTTTGTTGAACCCGCCATTGCGGTTCCAGTGTCGCTCCCCCAACTCATTGTCCGGGAAGGTATGAGTCAGATCAGGTAGATCCTCGGATACCTCGAGCGGACCACGATTCCAGGGCGACTCGATGTGAATCACGTCCGCGCCCAGATCGCCCAGGAGTCGTCCCGCGATGGGGCCTGCCCACACTCGAGTGAGATCGAGGACGCGCAGACCGCTCAATGGGCCTGAGCGCAACGGTTGGCTCGAGGACGTGATATCGACATCAGCCTGCGCCCCATTCGACCCGGTCGATGGAAGTATCGGTTGGCGGTCCTGGCGTCGCTCCCTCGTAGTCACTTCCGATCCGGAATGGGCCACGAGGGATCACCTCATCGCCTCGCTCCGCGTCGAGCGGCACAAAGAACTCTCTCGCCGTCATGTGCGGGTCAGCAAGGAACTGATGCGTATCCCAAACCGGACCCATCGGTGAGAACGTCGCTTCACCG
Organism: Dehalococcoidia bacterium; assembly: GCA_007571275.1. Taxonomy (GTDB): domain Bacteria; phylum Chloroflexota; class Dehalococcoidia; order Bin125; family Bin125; genus Bin125. The sequence goes on along the minus strand of RKRS01000082.1, from coordinate 11,842 downwards.
AGCTGACATATCTCGTCGGACGTATGCGACATCAACCAGGGGCGGATCGCCTCGTTGAAGGCTTGTTTGTTTCGACCGCGAGATTCGTTGGTGGCGAACAGCGGATCATCGAGTAGATCGCCGAGCCCCGCCGCCTGGAGGAACGGCTCCAGCTTCGCACCTCCTGCGTGACAGAGGAAGACGAACCCGTCCTGACACTCGTAGACGCCAGCCGGATGCCACATGCCCGGCTGGCCATTGCCCTCTCGCTTGAGTACGTGACCGGCATGCGTCCACATGGTCGTGGTGTGTTGGTGCATCGCGACCATCGCCTCGATATGGGCGATGTCCACCGTTTGGCCGAGACCCGTCGACTCACGTGCGACAAGCGCCGACATCGCCCCGATGAATCCGTACATGGCGCCCGAGTACTCGGTATGCCGACCATGACGTCTGAACGGATGGCGATCGGGTTCTCCGTTGAGGTACATGTGCCCACTGGCCGCGTCGTCGGTGAACACATTCGAGCGACGCTGCGACCACGGGCCTGTTAGTCCGAACGGCGAGATGTAGACCTTGACCAAACGCGGCGCGTGCAGATTGGCGGTGATCGGGGTCAGCGGTTCTGGAGCCGAGCTTTCAATCACCACATCGGCGCTGGAGACTAGCTCGGTGACCTCTTCTGAATCGGCGTCCTCTGTCACCACCATCTTCGAGGTGTTACAGAACGCCCAGATCGAACCGACCTCGCGAGCGCCGAACACGTGAGAGGCCAGTAACTCCCCATGGCGTAACAGCGGGTCGCCGTCTGGCGGCACAATCTTGACCACCTGGGCGCCATAGTCGGCAAACATCTTCGTGGCAAATGCCCCAGCGTGCGATCCGGCGAGCTCAACGATCTTCAGATCAGCAAACGACTTCGTCATCAATCACCCCGGATTCGATGCTCACGATGGTCTCCGTTAAGCTATCGCTCGTAAGTAATCCAGCACCCAGGAAGGACCCAACAGTGGCCACCGACCGATTCCCGATCGAAGCAGGGCACATCATGCTGTTTGCCCGCTCGATCGGCGACGCCAATTCGATCTATCACGATGCCGATGCCGCGGCTGAAACCGAGCCCGGACACATCATCCCGCCGCCAACGTTCGTCCAGGCGTCGGCCCAGTTCACGGACGGCTACGTCCTGCGCCCGGTCATCGGTGAGCCGTGGTTCGGCTCGGGCAAAGAACCGACCGGGGTCAAGCGTGAATCTTCGGGTGGGGGCGGCGGCACCGGGTTCCACGCAGAGCAGCACTACGAGTACCACGAACCGGTGAAGCCCGGCGATGTTCTGAAGGCCGTGGATAAGCCTGGTAAATCCTGGTCGCGAGAAGGTCGTCGCGGCGGCACACTCAACTTCAGCGAATCAATCACCGAGTACTACAACCAGGACGGTGTCCTGGTCGTCACCGCCCGCTCGGTCGGCGTCCAGACTTCGCGCGTCGTTGAGTAACCAGCAAACCATCGACAACACTGAACAGGAAAGAACCAGCCATGGCGCTCAGCAAAGCGAATCTCAACGTCGGCGACCAACACAGCGAGCAGGTTGTGGAGAACCTCACCCGCACGCAGATCATCCAGTATGCCGGCGCCTCGGGCGACTACAACCCACTGCACACCGATGAAATCTTCACCACGAAGGTGGCGGGCTACCCGACAGTCTTCGCACACGGCATGCTCAGCATGGGCATGACCGGCAAGATGCTGACCAACTACGTCGGCGACGGTCGCCTGACCAAGTACGGCGTCCGCTTCGTCAGCCAGGTCTGGCCGGGCGACTCGCTGACGGCAACGGCGACTATCGAAGCGATTCGGGAAGAGGACGGCGTCAACCTCGTTGACCTGTCGGTCTCAACGGTCAATCAGGACGGCACAGAGGTCGTCAAGGGTTCCGCCACCGCAAGGATCGACGACTAACATCCACCGACTGCCATAACCCTCACCCACAATCAGTGCCTCTCGCAGTTGCGAGGGGCCGCTGATGATCAATCCTGATCCTGAGGCGGGCTATTCTCGGCTACCCATTCGGAGACATCGGGAATCAGGCGGTCGACGATTCCCATGATCAGCATGAATGGGACGAATGCGAGGCCTGTACCGATCGCCCACCACCACTCGGCCGCCACCAGCGCAAGTACGCAACCTGAGAAGGTCAGCCCCATCCCTAGAATCGAGACGACTCGCAACACGACAGCGAGCGGCGGGATAGGTGGAATCTGTGGCGGTTGCCCGGACATGTCGGTAGGTCGTTTCGGCTAAGACTCGGTGATCGTCACCGACTTCATCATCGGACCAGGCGTTCGTGCTCGCTGAGGATCTCGGTCAGGAAACGCGTGGACAACTTCCATGCCGGACGTGACCTTGCCGAACGCTGTGTACTGACGGTCAAGGAAGGTCGCGTCGGCATTGCAGATGAAGAACTGGCTGCCTGCTGAGTCCGGATTCTGCGCCCGCGCCATCGACAGGACGCCCTCGACGTGCTTGGTGTCGTTGAACTCTGCCGGGACGTTGTAACCGGGGCCACCAGTGCCAGTGCCGGTCGGGTCGCCGCCCTGGGCCATGAATCCGCTGATGATGCGATGGAAGGTCACGCCGTCGTAGAATCCTTCACGGGCCAGAAAGACGAATGAGTTGACGTGCTCAGGCGCGATGTCGGGCCATAACTCCAGCTCGATGATCCCGCCGTCCTCCATCTCGATCGTGGCGCTGTAGGACACGCCGTCCTGCAACGCCATCGCTGGCCGCGTGCTGTACCTGGCCATCTGGAACCTCGATTCCATGGGCAAGCGTCCTCGACGCCTGCTATTGCTCAGTAATTCGGATCGTGACGATCTTCCGACCGGCTGGCGGCGCGGGAATCGCCCCCGGATCTCGCGTGTTGAAGGCGTACAACAGATCAAGCCCAGAGGTCACCACTCCGAACGCGGTGAACCCTCCAGCATCCAGGTGATCCTGAGCGCCAAGCTTGATGAAGAACTGCGACGACGACGCGCCTAACCCGCTACGCGCCATCGATACAACGCCAATCGGGGTCACCGAAAGCGCATCCTCGTTGCCATCGTGGATCGGCTCATCGGGCAAGGTGTAGCCGGCGCCGCCCGTGCCGGTCGCCGTCGGATCGCCCGCCTGCACGATGAATCCCGGTACCACCCGATGGAACGTCAAGTCGTCATAGAACCCCTCATTCACCAGAAAGACGAAGTTATTGACGTGTTCTGGAGCAACCGCTTCCAGTAAGTCAATAATCACGATTTCGCCGCCCTCGAGTTCAATCTCCGCGCCGTAGTCGACGCCCTCCACAAGATTGAACATCGGCGGCGCATCCCACATGGGTTTGCCTGTGACAGCCCCGATATCGACTTCTGAACCTGAGCGCCTGATCGGCGGTGGATCCGCTGTCGGCGCTGGCGTGCCGCTATCGAACCCCGTTGCAACCAGACCGACAATCAGCGCAGCCGCGGCCACGATGCCAAACGTCCCCAGCACCCAGCGCGAACGCAGCCACGACCGCCGACGGCCGCCCCGGTCAAACCCTTGTATCTCCGCGCGTCGACGCGCCAGTCGCTGTGGACGTGTCCGGGCGCTGCGACCTCGTTGCGACACCTGTCATCCCCCAAACGCTCGGACTGAAGCGCACTCAAGGACTTACGCTATCACCGCGCCCGATTATGACGACGAGGCCAGGCAAAACGACAGCCAGGCGGCAATGAAACAGGGACCAACTACCGATGAACGCTGCAGAACGCTACAACGCCATGGTGAAGGCCCGTCAGGACCAGCAGACTCGTCTGACTACGCCATACGGCGAGTCGTACTGGCAGCGTTACGCTCCCACCTACCGATTCGATCCTCAGCGCACGCCCGAGCCACAGCTTGCAGCGGCGTTGAGATACATCGAGCCCGACGACGACATCATCGAGATTGGCGGTGGGGCAGGTCGAATAGGTTTGCCGATGGCGCTCAGAGCAAAATCGCTGCGCAACGTAGAACCGTCGATGGCGATGCGTGAGCAGTTCGACATCGCCACGACCGAACACCGCGTTAGCAACGCGACGTCCATTGCCTCGACCTGGCCTCTGGGCAAGGCAATCAGCACGGACGTGGCGCTCACCGTTGATGTCACCTACTTCATCACCGACATCGAGGCCTTCATCCGGGCGATGCACGAATCAGCCAAGAGACGAGTGCTGATTCTCACATGGACAGTCGCGCCGCCGAATATCAACGCTGAGTTGTTCCAAGTGGCTTTCGGCGAAGAGCAAGCGCCGGTACCAGGATTCCGAGAGCTGCTTCCGGTCATCTGGGAGCTGGGCATCGTCCCTGATGTCCAGGTCGTCGATCAGCCATTCACCTGGCCGGAACGGCTACCGACAACGGAAGCTGAGGCGGTCACGTTCGCTCTGGAGGAACTGAGCGCCTTCGACCAGCCTCAGGCCGCAGAGAACATTCGTCAGCAGCTCGGCTCGCTCTACAGACAGGAGGATCGCTACATTCCCGCCTGGCGGACTCAGGCTGCAGGCATGCTGATCACATGGGCGACGGGATAAATCGACGAGAGATCGCTGGCGCCCCCGGTAGGATTCGAACCTACGCACCCGGCTCCGGAGGCCGGTGCTCTATCCCCTGAGCTACGGGGGCCGAGTGGTCACGATACCACCGTCGGCTGATCAGCAGAGCCAGGGTGAACCGCCTGATCACAGACGGTAACGCTCTCTGGAACAAGCGGTTAGCAAGGCGCAAACACCTATCCGGGCGCCCTTCGTCAGCCGAGATTGGATCTGCGTCGATACTGGACCGCTTCCGCGACGTGCTGGGCGGTGATCGTTTCCGATCCAGCCAGGTCGGAGATGGTCCGCGCGACCTTGAGCACGCGATGGAAGCCCCTTGCCGACAGACTGAGGCGGTCCACAGCTTCCTGGATCAGCGTTCGCGCCCGATCGTCCAGCATGTTGTAGCAGTGCTGGTTTACCTCGCGGGCTGAGAGCGAGGCGTTGGCATGTGGCCCGCAGTCCCCGAATCGCTCACGCTGTACTTCACGAGCGCGAACAACACGCTGCCTTACCTCAGCAGATGGCTCCGTGCTCGGTGGAGCGGAGTTCGGCAACGATTCCATCAGCTTCTGCACCTCTACCCGAGGCACATCGACGAACAGATCGATCCGATCGAGCACCGGGCCTGAGATTCGTCGTTGATAGCGATAGACCGCGCCATCAGTGCAGGTGCAGTGTTGGTCAGAGCCGAAGTTACCGCAGGGACACGGATTCATCGCTGCGATCAAGCAGATGTCCGCCGGATAGGTCACACTGCCATGCGCGCGCGAGATGGTGATCTGCCGATCTTCAAGCGGCTGTCTCATCGCCTCGAGCGCGCGTACGGAAAACTCCGGCAACTCATCCAGAAACAGCACCCCCCGATGCGCCATGGTGACCTCGCCCGGCCGCAGGCGTTGGCCGCCTCCGACCAGGCCGGCGTTCGAGATCGTATGGTGCGGCGAGCGGAACGGGCGCTCGCGGATCAGCTTGTTCCCACCTGTCATACCGGAAATCGAGGCAATCTTGGTCACCTCGAGCGCCTCTTGCGTGGTCAACGGTGGCAGAATACCCGGCAAACAGGACGCCAACAGGGTTTTGCCCGCCCCTGGCGGCCCACACATCAGAAGATTATGCCCACCTGCGGCAGCAACCTCCAGCGCGCGCTTCACATGTTCCTGGCCGCGCACGTCCGAAAAGTTGTGTCCGTCGTAGTTGGAGCCGGGATCCTCCTCGGTCGGGCGAGTCGTTGGCCAGATTGCTTCGGATAGTGGACGTTCCTCGGTCGCGATCTCGATCCAGTCACGCAGAGAGTCCACCGCCACTACCTCGATACCCTCGATCAGCGACGCTTCCTCTGCATCAACCTTTGGCACGACGATGCGTCGCACCGCCGCGTCGCGCGCCGCCGCGGCGACCGAGAGAACACCGCGCACATGGCGTAGCTCGCCGTCAAGCGCCAGCTCTCCAAGAAACAGCGTGTCTTGCACTGCGGATTCGCAGATCTGTCCGGTTGCGACCAGCATGCCGACCGCAATCGGCAGGTCATAGCCAGCGCCCTCCTTGCGGATGTGAGCCGGAGCGAGATTCACGGTCACCCGCTTGGTCGGAAACCCAGCCCCCGCATTGCGAATCGCCGAGCGAACCCGTTCGCGAGCCTCATCCACAGCCGCGTCCGGCAAACCGACAATCGTCGTCTTCGGCATCCCCGAAGAGATATCGACCTCAACGCATATTGGCGCTCCATCAAGTCCGATCACTGCTCCACCATTGACCCGAGTGTGCACTGCGGAACTCCTTACGATTTGCGTTCTCGATAGAACACAAGAACGGAACTGGCGTTCTTGTTCTGAGCACTATAGAACACACATTCTCTAATGAGCAAGGTTGATCACGAAAATCGGATCGTGTTTAGACTTTCAGCTGTGGAGTACAACCGATGACCAACACCATGTATCCCGTCCTCGACAGCGGCCTGGCCTTCTTCAACCACGCGGGAGTCTCTCCCCTGCCCGCCGATGTGGCGCAGGCCGTTCACGACTATGCCGACCAGGCCGGTCGGTCAGGCTACTTCGGCTCAACCTGGATGGAGGACATGCAGGACTTCCGCCAGGTTTCCGCCGAGCTGATCGGCGCGCGTAGCTCCAACGAGATCGCCTTCGTGCCAAACACGGCGACTGGCGTATCGGTCTCGGCCGGCGCCCTGAACCTCCAGGACGGCGACCGCATTCTCGTCACCGACGCCGAATACCCATCCAATCGCCACTTCTACAACGCGCTCCAACAGCGCGGCGTTGAGCTTGATGTTGTCTTCCAGCAGGACGACGGGCGCATCCCGACCGAGGACATCATCTCCGCCGTTTCTGAACGGACGAAACTGGTCGGCATTTCGCACGTCCAGTGGGGTAGTGGGTTTCGCTCCAACCTCCGGCCGATCGCGGACGCGGTTCACGCCGTGGGTGGATTGCTCTCGGTCGACGCGATCCAGTCAGCAGGAGCGCTACCGGTCAACGTGGTTGCGGACGATATCGACATCCTCGCCGCCGGTGGGCACAAATGGATGTTGGGACCGACCGGCTCGGGGATGTTGTACATCCGAGAAGAATTGATCGATGGACTGATCCCGCCAGTGCTCGGCGCCAACAGCATGGATGGCGGTCTCGGGGCTGGCAATGAAGAGCTCATCCTCTCCCCGACCGCTTCACGATTCGAGCCCGGAGCGACGCCCACAGCCACGATGCTCGGAATGCGCGCGGCCATTCGCCACTTGCTCAACGTCGGGATCGATAACGTCTGGGCGCAGTTGGAGTCCGTGACGGCCTACCTCTGCGACGCGCTGACCGACGCCGGCTGTCGAGTCTTCTCGCCGAGGGGCGAGTCGGAACGCAGCGGTATCGTCATCTTCGATCCACCACCAGCACTGGCCGAACGCGAAACCGTTGACGAAACCTGGGAACGGCTGCAGGACTCGGGCGTCATCACGGCGGTCCGCTTCGGACGCCTGCGCGCCTCTCCGCACTTCTACACGCCTGAGTCAGATATTGATCGGCTGATCGCTGCGCTCAAGGCATAGGAGCGCAGCGATCAGTATCAGTACTCGCGCTCGACGCTCATCACGCCGTGAACGCCATCGAGTTTCGACATCACTCGTTGCAGCTGGCGCAGCCCGTTGGCCTCAACCGTGAAGGTCAGGGTCACGGCTCCACGATCAGGTTCGCCGGTGACGAATGACACCATATTGACATTCTCGTCGGCGCAGATCGCCGCGACATCTCGAGCCAGGCCAACGCGATCCCAGCCCAACAACTTCAGGCGCGCTTCTGTCAGGCCGCGGAAGGTATTCCAACGGACCGGAACAACCCGATCATCATCGCCGACCGAAAGGATGTTGGGGCACTCGCTGCGGTGAATCGTGACGCCCCGACTGCGCGTGATGAACCCGGTGATGTCCTCACCCACCTGAGGCGAGCAACACGGCGCGAGTCGGGTCAGCATGTTGGATCCGCCCAGGACATGCACGGCGTCAGCGCTGGGCGTGGTCGGCTCCTCAACCACTTCAGCAGCTGGTGAGACGGCGGCTTCTTCCTCGTCGGCCGATGCCACCTTCAACGCCACGGCATGGGCGGTGATGTCGCCAGCGCCAATCGTCGCGAGCGCGTCCTCCATACTTTTTGCTCGCGTCGCCTCCATTACTTCCGATTCGACCCCAGACAGCTTCAGACTCAGCCGACGAAGCTCACGCTCCAGTTCGTCGCGCCCTCGCGCGATGTTCTCGGTCCGCGCCTGCCGATTAAACCACTGGCGAATCTTCGTCCGCGCGTGTTGTGTGGTGACGTAGCCCAGCGTTGGATTCAGCCAGTCACGGCTGGGCCCTCGAGCTGTCCGACTCGTGACAATCTCGACCACGTCGCCGTTTTCCAGTGGGGTCGACAGACGGGCTAGACGACCATTCACCTTGGCGCCGACACACTGGTAACCCACGTCAGTGTGAATGCGGAATGCGAAATCGAGCGGCGTCGCGCCGGCGCGCAGCGCCAAAATCTCGCCCTTTGGCGTGTGCACGAACACCTGATCGTGGAACACATCCGAGCGCAACGTTTCCAGAAAATCGTCCGCGCCAGGTAACTCTCCCTGCCACTCAACGAGCTGTCGCAACCACGACATTCGCTCGCGGTCGTTCATCGCGTTATGACGGTTTTCCTTGTACGCCCAGTGCACCGCGACGCCGTACTCCGCCTCCCGATCCATCTCGTGGGTACGAATCTGTACCTCAACCGCATGCGACGCCGACCAAAAGGCCGTCGTGTGCAGCGACTGATACCCGCTTGGCCTGGGGCTGGCGATGTAGTCGTCAAACTCGCCAGGTAGCGGACGCCATAGCCCATGTACCACCCCAAGCGCTGCGTAGCAGTCACTGGGGGATTCCATCAGGACGCGAAGCGCCAGGAGGTCGTAGATGTCGTCGAACGACTTGCCCTGCGCCGAGTACTTCTTGATCTTTTGGTGGATCGAGTACAGATGTTTGACCCGACCACGAACCTGCGCGGACAACCCGGACGCCTCCAGAGCGTTCTCGAGCTGCACCCGGATCTGCCCCAGATATCGCTCCCGAGTCTGGCGGCGGGCAGAAACCAGCTCCGAGACTCGTCGATATTCCCCAGGTTCCAGGTACTTGAAGGACAGATCTTCTAGCTGAGCGCGAATCTGCCAGATGCCGAGTCGGGCGGCCAGGGGCGCGTAGATCTCCATTGTTTCGCGTGCGATCCGTAGCTGCTTCTCGGGTCGCATCGCGTCCAGGGTGCGCATGTTATGCAGGCGGTCGGCCAGCTTGACGATGACCACACGCACGTCATCCGCCATTGCAACGAACATCTTGCGCAGATTTTCGGCCTGCGCGTCGCGGTCGATCGTGCCGGTCACACGCGGCAGCTGGAGCGCCGACAATTTAGTCACGCCGTCGACCAACTTGGCCACGTCAACGCCGAACTCGTTCACGAGTTGCGCACGTGTAACGCCGCAGTCCTCCATGACATCATGCAGTAGAGCCGCCTGCAGGGCAGGGACGTCAAGCTGCAGTTCGGCGCAGGTCACCGCCGCGGCGAGTGGATGTTCGATGTAGGGATGTCCCGACCGCCTTCGGTGACCGGCGTGCTTCTGTTTGGCGTACTCGTACGCCCCCAGCACCCGTTCGCGATCCTGTGGCGTGAGGTACTGCTCCAGCACGTCCACGAACAGGCCCAGAGTCGGATGCTTCTCCAGATCGACGATTTCTGCGGGAACCGTTTGCGTGGCCATGGATCGATCATACAAAGCCAGAACGTTTACCTGCGCGCACAGGTTGATGGCGGCGTGAACTTGAACCTCGTCTGTACGATAGGTTCGAGGATCAACGATGAGCAGTTCTTCGAATCGACAGTTCCAAACCCCTCGGGGCACCCGCGACCTGCTGCCTGAGGAATACGCCATCCATCGCCACATCCTGAGCCATGCACGGGAGCAGGCTCGGCTGGCCGGGTTCGGATTCATCGAACCGCCGACGTTCGAGTACGCAGACCTGTTCGCTCGCGGCGTGGGCGAAGGCACGGACATCGTCGAGAAGGAGATGTACATCTTCGAGGATCGTGGTGGCGATCGACTTGCGCTACGACCGGAAGGCACCGCCTCGGTCTGTCGCGCATATCTGCAACACGGCATGGCAAATCTGAGTCAACCGGTCAAGCTCGCCTACCACCTGCCCATCTTTCGATACGAACGACCGCAAGCAGGACGGTTCCGCCAGCACACGCAATTCGGCGTTGAGGCAATCGGCGTGCGAGATGCCGCGCTTGATGCGGAAGTGATCGACCTGGGTTGGCGCATCGCTCAGTCGCTGGGACTGACTGACCTGAAGATTCTGCTCAACAGCATCGGCGACGTGGAAGATCGTCGAGCCTATGTCCCACTCCTGCAAAAGCATTTCGAACCACACCTCGATCTGATCGCCCCCGACGACCAGGCTCGCTGGGGTCGCGCGCCAATGCGCCTGCTCGACAGTAAGGACGAACGCACGAAGCCGTATCAGATCGGCGCTCCCGTGATCGCGCAGCATCTGCGACCCGAGTCAGCTGCCTATTACGACTCGGTCAAATCCCACCTTGAGGCGCTCGGTATTCCCTATGAGGAACGTCCATCCCTCGTCCGGGGTCTCGATTACTACACCCACACTGTCTTCGAGATCGTTCCCGCCCACGCAGATGGCTCGCAGGTGACAGTCCTCGCCGGAGGGCGCTATGACGGTCTGATCGAGCAAATCGGTGGCCCACCGACTCCTGGCATCGGATTCGGCATGGGCATTGAGCGGATGGCGCATCATCTCCGCGAACAAGGGCTCGCGCCCGAAGAACCCGTGACCACCGCCGTGCTGATCGCGACGCTGGGCGAAGGCGCCGACATCATGGCGACGAAGATCGCCGGCGATCTCCGTCGCCGTGGCATTGCCGCCACGCTTGCCTTCGGCGGACGCTCGCTCAAGGCCCAACTACGACAGGCCAACCGCTCAGGCGCTCGCTTCGCCGTCATTGCTGGCGCCAGAGATCTGGCTGAACAGCGCGTCACCATCCGCGATCTACAAACTGCCGAGCAACGCCAGGTCCCACTTGACCAAACCGTCGGCGAGTTAGCGAACCTTTCATATACTCAGTCGCAGGACTGAGGAACCGAATGGCAGCGATCGCAACATCTGACAGCACCGCCATGTGGACGCGGCTTGAGGACGTCGCCAAACGTTTCCGCGAGATTGAAGCGGAGATGGCTGATCCAGCGACCTCCAGCAATCCAACGCGCCTGCAAACATTGGCGAGGGAGCACGCCTCGCTACAGGAGAAGATCGACCTCCTCTACCGCTACCGCACTGCATCCGAACAGCTGCAACAAGCGCGCCAGGTCTTCGACGAAGCCGATGATGACGAGATGCGCGAACTGGCGCAGATGGAACTGACCGAGCTACGTGAGCAGATTCAGCATCTTGAGGACGAGGCGAAGCGAGCACTGCTGCCCCGCGATCCGAATGATGAGCGAAATGTGATCGTTGAAATCCGCGCGGGCGCAGGCGGTGACGAGGCCGGATTATGGGCCGCCGATCTGCTACGCGCTTATGTCCGCTACGCCGAAGGACGGCGCTGGCAAACCGACGTGCTCAGCGCTTCCGAAAACGCAATGGGTGGCTTCAAGGAGGTCATCTGTCAGATTGCGGGCGACGGCGCGTTCTCGCGGCTGAAGTATGAATCCGGTGTCCACCGTGTACAGCGTGTCCC
>RKRS01000134.1 GCA_007571275.1 Dehalococcoidia bacterium | reverse complement strand
CGCCCAAGCGGCGCGGACCCATGAGACGCAGTCAGACGCTGCGGTCGTCGTGGTTGCTCAGGGCAGCGGTTTTGTTCGCGTGTTTACCGAGTTGGGCGCCGCCGCAATCATCTCAGGCGGCGCTGCCGATAATCCGTCGGTCGAGATGCTGTTCTCCGCCGCCGAGTCGGTCAAGGGAGAGGATGTGATCATCCTGCCCAATAACCACAACGTGACGCCGGCGGCCAGACGGGCGGGAGAACTCGCCGCGCTCGCCGACGAGCCGCAGCGAATCCACGTGATCAACAACGACAGCCAGGCGGAAGGGGTGGCGTCACTCGCGGCAGTGGTTGGCGGCATACCGGTCGAAGATGTCGTAGCGGAGATGGAAGGGGCGCTGGCCGATGTGCGCATCGGTCGCGTGACGCACGCCGCCCGGGCATTTTCAGGTGATGTGTCGATCACCGAGGGTCAACCGTTTGCGATGCTTGATGGAGAGATCGTGGGCGCTGGTGCTTCCATCGATGATGTGGCGCTCGCCCTGGCCGGGCGGATGGCGGATTCGCTAGATGGCGCATCGCTGTTCACCCTGTACATCGGCGCGGACGTCACAGAGGATCAGTCTGATTCGCTGGCCGAAGCGATCGGGCAGTCGACCGGTCTCGAAGTGGACCTGATCGACGGTGGTCAGCCACACTATCCGTGGTTGATCACGCTTGAATGAGCGCTGGGTCGCGGAATGGCTGCGCTATTGCAATCGCGTGCGATCGTGAGATAGTTGACGCAGGGTATGCATAATGTCCATTGCAATTGTCACCGATTCGGCTTCTGACCTGGAGCAGGGCGAGATCGACGGCATTACCGTCGTGCCGCTCTCCCTGCACTTCGGCGAGCAGCAGTTTGAGGACGGCGTGACGCTGTCGAAGCTCGATTTCTGGGAGCGTCTCGACCGGGTCGTCGATGAGGGCGGGGAGCTGCCAACCACATCGCAGCCCGCGCCTGGCGCGTTTCGGGACGCCTATCAGCGACTGATCGATGACGGCGCCGAAGGCATCGTCTCCGTGCATCTCAGCGGCAAGCTCTCGGGCACGCTCAATTCCGCCCGGCAGGGAGCATCGTTGCTTGCGGATGCTCCGAGGATCGAGTTCGTTGACACGGAATCGGCCTCGCTGGGTACTGCCTGGGCAGCCGAGGCGGCGCTGAGCGCCATTCGTTCAGGGGCCAGTATCGAGGCCGCGGCGGAAGCGGCGCGCGAGACCGCGTCACGAGCGCGAACCATGTTGTTTGTCGAGACGCTTGACTATCTTCTGCGCGGTGGGCGGATCGGTCGCGCCAGGCAGCTCGCTGGTCGGGTGCTCAGGATGCGGCCCTTGCTGGAGTTGGTCGACGGCGAGATCGCCGATGTCGAAAAGCCGCGCACGCGCAAGAAGGCGCTGGATCGACTGTTTGCCCAGATCATGATCGCGGGCGAGCCAGAGCGCGTGACCGTCCTGCACGGTCGCGCCGAAGCGGATGCGACGGCGTTGGCGCGACGCGTCTCGGACGCCTGTGGCGGGGTGGACGTTCCCGTCGTGCTGACCAGTCCGGTGTTGGGCGCGCATATCGGTCCGGGGACCGTCGGCGCAGCAGTCTTGCGGCGAGCCTGACGATCAGATGGCCACCAAGCGCAGGCCAACCGAGACGCTCCAGTCGATGCTGGCGCTGGAGGAGAGGCTCGACTACCAGGATCGCGCCGTCGCCGGCGGGCTGGATATCTACCTGCGCAACGTGCTCAGGGACGGCGAGCAGCGGCAGTTCTTCACTCGGATTGTCGCCGCTTTGCCCAAGGACGGCTATGCGGCGTTATCGCCCGAGGAACGGAAAGCGTGGGCAGGCCGAGTCCAGTCGGCGCTCCGTCCTGGCGCGTCGCCACGCGCCACCAAACGGCCGCCGCCATCTCCACCGCCAGAGGCGTCGGCGTCACCTGAGCCAGCGCCGGTGCCGAAACGCTCGAAATCGGCCCGACGCCCCCCGGCGCCGACATTTTCCAATGATGATCCGTTGTCATCCGATGTCTCGGTGTTGGGCCGGATCGTGCCGATCTCGCGCAAGGCGCTGACGTCACTGGGGATCGAGACCGTATATGACCTGCTCTGGCACCTGCCGCGGCGTTACGAGGACTGGCGCAACGTGCGCACGATCTCGGAAGCGTTGGAGGGAATCGAACTGACGATCGTCGGCGAAATCGCCAGCATCGATGTGAAATATCTACGCGGCGGTCGCACCGCCACCGAGGCGGTCGTACGCGATGGCTCGGGCAGTCTGCGTGTCTGGTGGTGGTCGCAGCCCTACCTCAGCCGCACGCTGCGACCGGGCATGCGGGTTGGACTCTCGGGCAAGATCGGGATTCGCGGTCGGCAATTGCAGATGGAATCGCCCGAATGGGAACGCCTGGACGATCCCGAAGACGACACGGTCCACGTAGGCCGCCTCTCGCCGGTATATCCGCGCACCAAGGGTCTGCCCAACCGAACGCTTCGTCGACTGGCCCATGCCGCGGTTCGCGACTACCTGCCCATGCTGGCCGAATCGCTACCGCCTCAGGTAATGGCGGAGGAGCAATTTCCCTCGGAAGCCGACGCCCTACGTATGATTCACTTCCCGGAACAGCTCGAGGAAGTGGAGGTCGCGAAGGAACGGATCGCCTTCCAGGAGTTGTTATCGATTCAATTGGCCGTGCTGTCACGCAAGCGCGAAGCTCGCCGGCGAGCTGACGCCCCGCCCATTCCGATGTCCGGCGATTTCCTGGACCGCTTTCTCGGCGCATTGCCTTTCCAGCTGACTGGAGCGCAGCAGCGGGTGCTCACGGAGATCCGCAACGATATGTTCCGTCGCGAGCCGATGGCGCGGCTCCTGCAGGGCGACGTCGGCTCGGGCAAGACCGTAGTCGCCGCCGCGGCCATGCTGGCCGCTGTCCGAGCTGGCCACCAGACCGTGCTGATGGCGCCCACCGAGGTCCTGGCCAGCCAGCACTATGAGACCTTCCAGCACCTCTTCGCGGGCAAGGAATACTCGGCTGGTGAACAGCTGTGGTACGACTTCAACCTGGCGCCGGCGCTGGGACGACCCGTGCGGATGGCGCTGCTGACCGGCAGCGTGCGCGCTCCGCGCAAACGGCAGATTCACCAGGAAATGGAGAGCGGCATGCTCGATCTGGTGGTCGGGACGCACGCGCTGATTCAGGAGAGCGCCAGCTTCAACAACCTGGGACTGGCAGTGGTCGACGAGCAGCACCGTTTCGGCGTGCTACAGCGTGACGCGCTGCGTAAGGGAAGCAGCCCACACTTGCTGGTCATGACCGCCACGCCGATCCCGCGCACGCTGGCGCTGACGGTCTACGGTGAGCTCGATTCCTCAGTGATCGACGAGTTGCCACCGGGCCGACAGCGGGTACGCACGCAGATCGTGGAGCCATCCCAACGCGAAGAGATCGTCTATCAACGGATTCGCGATGAGGCCCGACTGGGACGGCAGTCGTTTGTCATCTGTCCGTTGGTTGACGAGTCCGACAAGCTCGAGGCGGAAGCGGCGACCGAGCAGTACGAGTTCCTGCGCAGCGGCCCATTACGCGAGCTCGCGTCGAGAATTCGGTTGTTGCATGGTCGGATGTCGTCGGATGACAAGCGCGCGGTGATGTCTGATCTGGCAAACGGCAACGCCGATGTGCTGGTCTCGACGATCGTCGTCGAAGTGGGCGTCGATGTACCGAACGCGACAGTCATGGCGATTGAGGGCGCTGACCGGTTCGGTCTGGCGCAGTTGCATCAGCTGCGCGGCCGGGTTGGTCGGAGCAACCTCGAGTCCGTCTGTTATCTGATCTCCGATACCGATGTCGAGCAGAGTCAGCGTCGGCTGGAGCTGATGGCGCAAACCTCGAATGGGTTCGAATTGGCCGAGGCGGACCTGGAGATGCGAGGTCCGGGTGAGTACTTCGGCACGAGGCAGTCGGGTCTGCCAGAGTTGCGAGTCGCCAAGCTGACCGATCACCGTACGCTGAACCTGGCGCGAAACTGGGCCAACCGCATGCTCGACGACGATCCGCATCTGCGCGCGCCGGAACACCGCCTGCTGCGGGCGCGAGCAGAGAATCTGAATGTCTCAGGCGCGACGGCCGTGCACTGAATGTCATCATCCCTGGGTTGGCCAAAGCATCCGGCATTCCTGGCTCAGTCCAAACATTCGTCATTCTTGGGACGGCCAAAATACCCGTCATTTCTGGATCGACCAAAATATTCGTCATTCCTGCGAAAGCAGGAACCCGCGCACAGGAATGACAGACACGTTGCAGGACTCATGAAGGCAACACGTGATTCCGCATTATCCTGCATCTTTGACGCCGGAGTCCCGAACGTGAGACTCGGACCGTGG
>RKRS01000112.1 GCA_007571275.1 Dehalococcoidia bacterium | reverse complement strand
ATCGCAACGTCAATGTGCCCACCGCGAATCATGGCGAAGGAGTCTGCCGTATCGAAGAAGCTGGCGCCCGCAACCAGGTCGACCGGCTGACCACCCGCATTGATCAGATCGGAGTCGAAGTTGGAATCGGAAACGCCTGAGTAGCCCAGGATTCCGTTCTCCGCCTGGAACAGGATGCCGTCGGACGGTTCGACAAATCCAGCCACCAGGGTCGGCAAGCCAATGCCGAGATTGACCACCGATCCCGGCTGCAGTTCACGCGCTGCGCGGAGAGCGATCAGCTCGCGGCTCAGTCCGACTGGAGGCTTGCGCGAAGTCATGGCTACCCCTCCCACCGGACAGGGATTGGCTCGCACTGGACCAGTCGATCGACGTAGATGGCGGGCGTGCCGACCAGTTCGGGCGGGATCTCGCCCGGTTCAACCATCTCCTCCACCTCGGCAATGACCAAATCGGCTGCGGTCGCCATTACCGGATTGAAATTGAGACCGGCCAGACGGTACTGCAGGTTGCCGTACCGATCTCCGCGCCAGGCCTTGAGCAACGCTACGTCGCCGCGCAGCGGACGCTCCAACAGCCACCGCTCGCCGTCGAGTTCGATGGTCTGCTTGCCCTCAGCCATCATCGTGCCCAGACCGGTCTTGGTAAGGACGCCGCCGAGTCCTGCGCCACCTGCTCTGAGGCGCTCGATCAATGTGCCTTGCGGGACCAGCTCCAGCTCCACCAGTCCGTCCTGATAGAGCGCCTCAAAGCGTGACGATCTGGCTCCCGAAGCGCGAATGGCGAACGTCGCGATCACCTTGGCCAGCTGACGATCTTCGCACAGCTCATCCAGTAAATCGCCCAGCCCGATGTTGTTGGCGATCGCAGTCAGACCGGTTTGACCGCTGCGCCTGATTGCGCGAATCAGATGTGACGGCGTGCCGGCCGAGACGAATCCGCCAACGAGGAGCGTCGCGCCGTTGGGGATATCAGCGACCGCAGCGTCAGGGCTGTCGAACACCTCTACGCTCATGTGCCGATCCTACTGTGAGGCAGGAATCCGATATCTTGCTCATACCCGCGCGCTTGCGCCCGAAGGAGGCTCTATCCATGCCCGCTCCGCTCGAAGGAATCCGTGTCGTCGACTTCACCCGCTATCAGAACGGTCCCCACGCGACGGCGATGTTGGCCGACATGGGCGCCGACGTGCTCAAGGTCGAAATGCCTGGTAATGGCGATCCCGGCCGCCAACTCGGCGTCGGAGCTGATGGTTTCTGCTCCTACTTCGAGGCGCTCAACCGCGGCAAGCGCTCAATGACGCTCGACCTCCGCGCCGACGGCGCGATCGAAGTCGTACACAAGCTGATTGAGGACGCCGACGTCCTCGCCGAGAACTTCCGACCGGGATATCTGGACTCGATCGGCCTTGGCTACGACGACCTCAAGCAGGTCAATCCGCGACTGATTTACGCGACGAACTCCGGCTTCGGTCCCGAAGGCGAGTGGGCGCGACGCGGCTCGTTCGATGTCGTCGCGCAGGGCATGTCGGGCGCGATGGTCGCATTGGGCGGCGGGCCGGGCGAGCGTCCCTATACCGCGCCCTGGGGGCTGGCCGATCAGACCGGCTCGCTGCTGTTCGCGTACGGCATCGTCACGGCGCTGTTCGCGCGAGCCCAGCACGGCGTCGGACAGAAGATCGACGTCTCACAGCTGGGCGCGATGCTGACGCTACAGGCGCTCTCGTTACAGGCCTACCTGCACAGCAACTATCAGCCGATCCTCAAGCCGGGGCGCTCGTTCTCGGCCACGTTCAGCTGGTACCAGGCGGGCGACGGCGAGTGGCTCACGATGGGACTACTTGACCCGAAGAGCTGGCCGCCGCTCTGCGAGGCGCTGGAGCGGCCAGACCTGTTGGCTGACGACCGCTCGGTCGACCCGTTCGCTCGCCGCGACAACGAGGAATGGCTGCGCACCGAGTTGGAGAACACCTTCAAGACTCGCACACGCGACGAGTGGATGTCCCGCCTGATCGCCGCACGCATCCCCTGCGGCCCAATCTACGACTATCAGCAGGTGGCCGAAGACAATCACTTCTGGCTCAATGGCTATCTGCAGGAAGCGCCGCATCCGCACTTCGAGCATCACAAGGTCGTGGGCATCCCGGTCAGCTTCAGCGAGACCAAGACACACGTGCGCTCGTCCGCGCCGGAGCTGGGTCAGGACACGGAGCTCGAGCTGCTCAACCTCGGCTACGACTGGCCAGACATCGAGCGATTGCACGACACAGGCGTCACCGCAGTCAAGCGGCAAGGCTCCGCCGCAGCCGGCGACTAACCTCGCCGATAGCGAGCGACCTCGCAACGAGGGAGCAGGGAGGCAACGGGACCTAGTCCGTCACCATGCAACCGGACCCTGCTGATCACCCGATCGTCCACCGCGCCAGGGAGCTGCAGCCACTGGTCGCGGCTCGCGCCGATGAAACAGAGGCCAATGGCGCGCCGCCCGACGATCTGATCGAAACGCTCACCGACGCCGGGCTGTTTCGGATGTTCATCCCGTCGGCGGCGGGCGGCGAGGAAGCGCCTCCGCTGACTGCATTCCACGCGGTCGAGGCGCTTGCCATCGCCGACCCGTCAATCGCTTGGGTCGTCATGCTGGCGACCGAATTGTCGCTGGTCACGGGCTCCCTGGCCACTGAGCATCTGCGCGAGATGATCGGTTCCGAGTATCCAGGAGGCCCGCGCTGCCGCATCGCTGGCTCCGCCAGACCGACGAATCGCGGCAAGCGCGTGGACGGCGGCTGGATCATCAACGGCGTAGCTACCTACGCAAGCGGGATCGACCATGCCACGCACGTCGTCGCGGCATTTCGCGACGACGATCATCCCGACGATTCCTACATGTCGTTCCTGGACCCGGATCAGGGAGAAATCCTGCGCACCTGGGACACGATGGGTCTGCGCGGGACCGGGTCTCATGATTACCGCAGCGAGAACGTCTTCGCGCCCGACAAGCGCACCATGAAGATCGGCTCCCGCCCACACGCGCGAGGACCGAACTGGCGGATCCCTGATAGCGGCATCGCCAGCTGGCTGCAAAATGGCGGACAGGCGCTGGGCGCCGCTCAGGGCGCAATTGATGAAGTCGTCCAACACGCGAAGCAGGTTGCGAGCAAGAGTGACTCGCGTTCGTTAGCCGAGCGCGAGCAGTTCCGTGTCGCGCTCGGCCGCGCGCAGGCCAAAGTCGGTTCGGCGCGCTCCTATGTGAGGGAAATGGGGTCGATCGCCTGGCAATCCGTCCTCGACGGCGAACCCGACCTGGCTGCAGTGGCTCATTGGCGACTGGCTAATGTCAACGCTGTCCATGCCGCGACCGAAGCGGTCGAACTACTCTTCCCCGCCGCCGGCACCAACGCGATCCACCGACGCTGGACGCTCGAACGACGTTTCCGCGACTTACAGGTCGCGCGTCGCCACAATGCGGGTCTTGACTTCAACTGGGACGCCGGCACGCGTCACATGCCCGATCTACCACCGCTCACGCGTGGCGCGGCGATTCCTGATCGAGACCGTTACCGCCGCGAAGCGCAATAGAGGCCGGGCGAGAGCTAGCCGTCCAACAGCGACGACAACGCCGAGTTCCAGACATCCGCCGCCTCAGCCAGCGGCAGGCTGATCTGGCCAATCTCGATGCGATCGCCGCCAACTGAGCCAATCCGCTGAGCGGGAACACCGCACTGCGACGCGATGGCGTTCAATCGCGCCGCTTGGTCGGGGTCGACGCTCACTACAGCTCGCGCGCCAGCTTCACCGAACAGCGCTGCGTCGAGTCGCTCCACACTACCGATGTCCACAGCAATACCAATTTTGCCCACAATGGCAGATTCGGCCAATGCGACCGCCAGTCCGCCATCTGAGCAATCGTGGGCGGACTTCAGCAGTCCGCTCTCCGCCACCCGGACGAGCAGATCGACCAGCGCGGACTCGGCTTCGAGATCGACGTCGATCGGTCCCGCCGACAGCCCATGCGTCACGAACAGGTACTCGCTGCCGCCCAGCGTCGAGGCGTCCTGCACCAATGCGCCGCCCAAGAGCCAGAGCTCGTCGCCCTCGTCCTGAACGGCCATCCGCACCGACTGGGTCACGTCGGCAACGATGCCCAGCATTCCAACTACCGGGGTCGGCGGGACGGGGCCGTCGTCGGACTCGTGGTAGGGGCTGGCGTTGTTGCGTTTATAGGCGCGTTCGGCGCTATTGGCGTCGCAGTTTTTGTAATGGTCGGTCGGCGCCTTAGCTTTCGCTTGCTCTACCGCTTTCGCCTGAGCCTTCGGATTAACAAACGCCGCCGCGCCGCCGTCATCGGCGTTCAGGTTATAACGCTTCAAAAAGCGCTCAACGCGCCCTTCCGTGTCAACAATTCGCTGCTCGCCGGTCCAAAA
>RKRS01000028.1 GCA_007571275.1 Dehalococcoidia bacterium | reverse complement strand
TTCTCGAACACTGCAGCGTGGTCGGTCGGTGTTGGCCCAACCGCGAGGCATATAGAGGTCGCGGTCGTAATCGATCCCGAGATCAGATTCAGGCGCGACTCGTAGCGGTTCAAGCAGTTCCGCATACGGATCGACAGTTTCGGGTTCGGGTTGCGGTTGCGTCTGGGTTTGCTGAACCGCTTCGGCAGATTCCTGAGGCTGGGTTGGCGCTGGCGTCTCGGTCGGCTGGGACAGGCAGATGCCCGCAACCAGCGCGACAAACGCCAGCAGCGCTACCCATCTGAGACGCCAGTTGATCCGCACGGCGCACCCCTCGACAACGTCTCAGGCCTGGTGGTGCCTATTGAAGGATCATGCGCTCGGGTTTAGAGCCTTGGTTCTTGGTTGGCCTTGCGTCTGTTGCAGAGGCTACATAGCAGCTGAAGATTGTCCGGCTCGTCTCCGCCTCCACGCGCAAAGGGGTGGATGTGGTCCACTTCGAAGTCAAACGGCATAAGCAGATCGCCGCAGTGAATGCAGCGTCCGGACTGCTCGCGCCATAGTTCATTTACGATCGCTTGCTTTCTGAGGTTCCCCCTGCTCCGCAATTCATGATTACGCGGAGCTTCACCCTGCTCAATCCGGATCTGCCTCTTAGCGCGCTCGATAGTTGTGATGCTAACCCCAGCCTCCGCAGCCATCTCCTCAGCAGTGGCACGATCGTCCCCCTCTGATGCCTCTGCCGCAGGCTTGCCCCTGCCATACCACTTGTGATTCCTAAGGACAGTCATCGCTCTATTCCTAGCGGAGGGGGTCGAGGTATCCATACGCTAGAGGATAGCGCTGCTCCGGAGCGCGGAAGTATGGCACAGATGTACGTGCTGCTGTCCGGGGAGGCTGCTCGGCAGCCTATCGTTGGATTTGCGGTACGGCCAATGCGCGCGCCTGGGTTCCTGCTTGCGCAAGAACGACGAGGTGGGAGTCGAATGACCAGTGCTTGTGCATCGGGGTTCCTGCTTGCGCAGGAATGACGGATGCAGGCGGTCTGCACAGGCGGTTCCTGCTTACGTAGGAACGACGGAGTGGGGTCTGTTCACGCTGACATTGTCTGGCCACTATCCTGTTATTGAGATGGAGGATGGCTGTCATGGTTAGCGATATTGTCTACTCCTGCGACTCTCACGTCGTTGAGGGGCCGGAAGTCTTTGACGGTTTGGTGGAGAAGTACGGCGACCGCGCGCCTCGCGTGGTCGACGGCTGGAAGGGCCGCGAAGGCGTCTACCTGGCCTGGCCGCAGATCGACTTCGCGATGCTGGTCGGCCGCCTTGGGATCGCTGGCGCGAACCTGAATCTGCCCGAGACCAAAGAGAAGATGCAGCGCGGCTGGGACCTGATCAACCCTGGCGTCAAGGACCCGGTCGCGCGTCTGACCGAGCAGGACACCGACGGCGTCGTTGGCGAGGTGATGTACCCCTCGATCAATATGCTCACCTACATGGTCCAGGACGTGGAAGTGGTCAACGCCGTCTTCCAGCGCCACAACGACTGGATCCGCGACTACTGCTCGCATAGCCCCGAACGGCTGATCGGGATCGGTTGCATCACCCTGCGCGACGTTGAGGCCGGCGTGGCCGAGCTTGAGCGCTGCGCCCGAATGGGAATCAAGGGCGTCGCCATTCCCTGCACCGCGCCCCGTGACCTGCCCTACTCCGACCCCTACTACGAACCGTTCTGGACGGCCGCCGAAGAGGTCGGCCTGCCGCTGACCATGCACATCTTCTGCGGCTCCGAGCCCGGCATGGGCCTGCCCAAAGAGTGGGACGAGGTGGTCAGTTACACGCTGGCGCACTCGGCCGCCTGGAACACCATCTCCAATCTGGTCACCTCTGGTGTCTGTGAGCGACACCCGAACCTGCGCTTCGTCATGGCCGAGTGGGAGACCGGCTGGATCGCCCACGTGCTCGAGCGCTGGGATCACGCGTACTATCGCGCCCGCGCGGTCGACCGCACGCCGGAACTGCCGATGCTCCCCACCGAGTACTTCCGACGCAACTTCATGGTCACCTTCGAGGACGACGCGATCGGCGTCCAGACCCGCGAGGGCATCGGCGTCGACAACCTGCTCTGGGGCAACGACTACCCGCACCACGACGCAATCTGGCCCAACTCGCGCAGCATCCTCGACGAGATCATGGCCGGCGTCCCACAGGAGGACGTCGACAAGATGGTCTGGGGCAACGTGCAGAAGCTCTACAGCATCGACCAGTCGGCATTGCCGGTGTAGGTCCCGGTTTGCTTGCGGTCTCATAGAAACCGTGAGCAGATTGGCAGGGGCGCTTTCCTGGCGACTGTCTGTTGATTCAAACAGCCCTTACTATTGGTTTCACAGAAACCGTGAGTAAACTGATAGTTACGGGAATTCTGAATCCATGTCGCTCCCTCGCCCTGCGCCGTCGCAAGTCACGCTCGCAGCGGAATTCGCCGAGCTTGACGCCGAGCAGCTGTTCGCCCTGATCGACAATGCTGATCCGCTGGACGACCAGGGTCGGTATCTGCCTTGGGACGAGGTGCGCTATCGCAAACCTCGGGCCGGGCTCTCAGTACGCCTGCACTGGTTTGGTATGGCAGTCGCCCGACGCGCTTCCGCTCGCGAGCTGCCATTGTTGGGCCGTGGCAATCAGCCGTTCTGGTACTGCAACGTCCAGCCGCTGCTCGCGTCGCTTGATCGCCTCGAACAGGCGCAACGCACCCATGTCCTCTCCGACGAAACCCTGATGACCAATGCTGCTCGGCGACGCTGGCTCCAGCGTGGACTGATGGACGAATCGATCCAGTCCAGCCGATTGGAAGGAGCCAACACCAGCCGCCAGCTCGCCCGCGAAATGCTGCGTGAGGGCCGTACCCCTCGCGACAGGGACGAGCGCATGATCGCCAACAATTTTGCAGCCATGCAGACCATCGAACGATGGGCCGCCACGGGAGAGCCGGTCGATCTCGATCACATCCTGCGCCTGCACCGCATCGTCACGGCCGGGACCATGCGCGACGAGCGAGAATCAGGGCGACTGCAGCAACCTGACGAACCCCGTGTCTACGTGGTTTCCGCCAGTCAACAGGTCGTCCATGAGCCGCCGCCAGCCGATGAGCTGCCCGAACGGATGCAGCGAACCTGCGACTTCGCTGATGGCGGAACCGGAACGGAGTTCGTCCACCCGCTCATTCGAGCGATCCTGTTGCACTTCATGATCGGCTACGACCATCCGTTTGTCGATGGCAACGGGCGCACGGCTCGCGCCCTGTTCTATTGGTCGTTACTCCGCTCCGGCTGGTGGTTGGCGCCCTATCTGCCGATTTCCCACTTCCTCCTGCGTGCGCCAGCACAGTATTCGCGGGCCTATCAGTACGTGACCGCCGATGCGAATGACGTCACCCATTTCCTGCTCCATCAACTCGATATCATGGAGCAGGCCGTCGCGCAGCTCGATCACGATCTACAGGCACAGGCTGCGGCGACGCGCAATCTACTGGAGCGGCTGGGCGAGCGCGGATTCAGCGAGCGTCAGCTCGCGCTCCTCGACCATGCGTTGCTGCAGCCCAACCGCATTTTCACCATTGCGCAACAGCAAAATGAACATCGAGTCTCGTACTGGGCCGCACGCGCGGACCTGCAGGACCTCACCGAGCGCGGCTATCTCCTCCGCGAACGTTCAGGCAAGAAGTTCGTCTTCTACCCCTCCCCCGATCTCCGAGACCGCCTTGGCAGGTAGCCTGCGGGGTGAGGGAGTGCAGCCATGACCACAGTGAGAGAACGAGCTGGGTTGCCGCGATATCCGGAACTGCGTTGTCTCACGCTGATTGTCATGAGACGGCTGTCCGATCCTGCCAAAAACGCCGAGATCGACCACGCCGTCGCCGAATACGTGGGACTCTCGGCGGAGCAGCGAGAATTGCTCAGCGCGAATCAGCGCCAAACCGAGCTCGCCTACCGGGTCGCCTGGGCGCGTAGCGGACTCAGCGCGATCGGCGCGATCGAGTCGGCCGGTCGGGCGCTCTGGCGGGTTACGGAAGATGGCCGCGGTATGGACTGCGACGATGTCGAACGTCGACATCGCCAGTCCATGACCAACGGCGGCAATCCAGGTGGCCCGCCCGAATGGAAAGAGATCGTCCTCAAACGGCTACGAAGCATTCGGCCGGACACATTTGAGCGACTCAGCGCCTCGTTGCTCCGCGCAGCCGGATTCGATGAGGTGGAAGTGACCGGTCGTTCGGGTGACGGCGGAATCGACGGCGTCGGCGTCTATCGACCTACTGGACTGATCTCGTTCCACACAGCCTTTCAATGCAAGCGGTACCAAGGTTCTGTCGGTGCAGGAGCAGTGAGAGATTTTCGCGGATCATTCATCGGCCGCGCCGACCGCGGGATCATCATCACCACCGGGAC
>RKRS01000047.1 GCA_007571275.1 Dehalococcoidia bacterium | reverse complement strand
GCGGCCGCTCGTGAGTGCGCAATAGGCGCTATCTGATTGGTGGTTCGTGCCAGCCGGGCACAAACTCATGCCGCCGTGCAGGTATGCTCAGTGTGCCGATGAACACATACGCAACGCGGTGTCGCCGCGAGGAAGGACCCGGACGATGTGCCACCGATTCGAAGCGCTCCCGGCGATCACGCCGATCGCCGGCGCAGCCGTTGACGTTGAAGACTTAACCCTGACCGCCTCTGATGGCACTGAGTTCGCGGCGTTCCATGCTCGCGCCGAGTCTCCCAGTGGACCGGGCATGGTGATTTTGCCGGATGTGCGTGGTCTCTTCCGCTTCTATGAAGAGCTGGCGATTCGCTTCGCTGAAATCGGGATCGACGCGGTCGCGATTGATTACTTTGGTCGTACTGCTGGTGTCAGCAAGCGCGATGCCGAGTTCGATTTCTGGCCGCATGTGCGGACGACGTCGCCAGAGGGTATTGCTGCCGATACGGCGGCGGCTGTCGCTATCTTACGCGCCAATGACGCCGATCGCAAAGTATTCAGCGTTGGCTTCTGTTTCGGCGGTAGCAACAGCTGGATGCAGGCCGCCTCCGGGCACGGACTCGCCGGCGCGATCGGCTTCTATGGCCATCCAACTCGACAGGGCCTGAACGGCGGGCCGTCGCCGCTCGACCGTGTGGCTGATGTCGCCTGTCCAATCCTCGGGCTGATGGGCGGCGCGGACGAAGGCATCCCGGCTGAAGAGGTCGACAAGTGGGATGCGGGTCTCTCGGAGCAGGGAATCGCTCACGAACTGATCACCTACGAGGGCGCGCCGCACAGCTTCTTCGACCGCACCTACGACGAACACGTCGACGCCTGCAACGACGCCTGGCAGCGGATTCAGGCGTTCATCGCCGCCAACAGCTAGGGCCCGAGCAACGAACCAGGACACGAGTGAGAGAGGTGGGTTTGATATGCGCGTGACGAAATCATCGGACGGTGACACGACTCAGGCCAACGCGCCGATCTTCACCGGCGGCGATGTCTGGGTGCGGCCGCTGGCGGGCACGATTGGCGGTCAAAACGCGGCTGACGACGCCGACTTCAACTTGGCCGTGGTGCAGTTCGGCGCAGGCGCTCGGACGAAGATGCACACGCACAGCTCTGAACAGATACTCTACGTCGTCGCCGGGATCGGCAAGGTCGGCACGGCTGACGAGGAGCACACGATCTCGGTCGGTGACTTCGCCATCATCCCGGCCGGCGAGGAGCATTACCACGGCGCCGCCGACACCGGATCGCCCATGTCGCACCTCGCGGTTACTCGTCGCGACTCGGTCACCGAGGTGACGGAGGACTGACGAGTCGGGGGCAAGGGTTGCATGGTGGCCACCGAAAAGCGTTGGACGACAGAGCAGATCGACCTGACTACTCCCGAGGAGGACGAGGAAGACATTCGTATTTCTCGGGAACGCATGGCTCGCGGCGGGCCGTTCATCCCGTTGGAGCAGGCGCTGGCGAACTAGTATCCGCTGCGGCGGCCGATTGAGCGCACGTCCCAGGCCGCGATGACCACTGCGGCGAAGAGGAACAGCGAGATCAGTCCGAGCAGGATGTTGCCGCCGGCGCCATCGATCTCGGCCAGCTGTCGGAGCGCGATCAGGACGGCGGCGCTGATCACGCTCATCGCGATGTAGATCCAGTGGTGTACCCACTCGGCGGCGAAGTTGACCGCGATGGCCACGACCATGGCGGCGTTGACCACGATCAGCAGATGCACATCGGCGTGTCGGCTCCAGCCGCCCCAGGCGGTGCCAGTCAGCTCGTTCAGTTCGACCGCCGTGCCGCCGCGAATCGCCAGGAAGAGCACGACGATGGACGCTCCGACGGCGCCGCCAATCAGCGGGCGCAGCATGCGCGGCCCCATGACGTCCCAGGCGCGCGAGGGCAGCGCGCCGAGTCGGGTGCGACTGTGTTCGTAGCGGTGCTCGTCCATGGCTGGCTCCCGACCGTGATTCCTGATCCCAGTTTAGATGTTCGAGCGAGTCTGTCCGCCATCGACGTTGAGGCAAGCGCCGGTGACCCAACTAGCCCTCGGAGAGGCCAGGAAGGCCACCACGTCAGCTACTTCTTCGGGGCGGCCGAAGCGGTTGAAGGCGATGGTATCCAGCACGCTGCGCTGGATACCGTCCGGGTCTGCTTCATAGCGAGTCTGCCAACGTGAGTTGGGCCAGGCGATGGAGCCGGGCGCGACCGCGTTGGCTCGGATATTGCTCGGCGCGAGCTCCAGCGCCAGCGATTTTGCGTAACTGTGGATCGCCGCCTTCATTGCGTTGTACTGCGCCGAGCCGCCGGCCTCGCGGCCGAAGATTGAGCCGATGTGGATGATCGATGAACTATCCGCTCCTGCGCCGGCGGCCGCTTCCGACAGATGAGGCAAGGCCGCGCGGGTGGTGCGTACGGCGGCCATCAGATTGAGGTCGAACATGTCCTGCCAGACCTCATCGTCTTCGCCGCGTAGCGAGACGCCCATGTTGTTGATCAGGATCTCCAGTCCACCCAGCGCCTCAACTGCGGCCGCGACTGCGCGGTCGCCGGCGTCAGGTTCGCCGAGATCAACGGCAGTCCAGTGCGCACGACCGGCGCCGGCAGCGTCGATCTTCGCTGCTGCCTGCTCGAGCGCATCCGGGCGTCTCGAGCAGATCGATACATCGACCCCCTCCGCCGCCAGTGAGAGCGCGCAATACAGGCCGATTCCCTCGGAAGCGCCGGTGATGAGCGCTCGTTTACCCGCCAGACCCAGATCCATAGCCGCCTCCGCCAAGAATCACGGTGACCTCGTCGGCAAACATTCTATGACCGCGTACGCTCAAGACATGAGCGCCTCACCATTCGACCAACTCCCTAGCATCGACTGGAGAGCGCTGTCGCTCTCGCTGCGACAGGGCGGGTCGCTTTTGAAAGCGCTCGCGGGTACAACGCTTGCCAATGCGCTGCAGTCGCCGCAAACGCACAAACGACGCGGGAAGACGACCGTCGCCGGGCTGCGTGCGCCGGTCGAGATCATTCGCGACCGCTACGACATCCCGCACTGCTTTGCGGAATCGGCAGCTGACGCCTTGTTCGCCCTGGGTTATGTCCAGGCGCAGGACCGCCTCTGGCAGATGCATTGGAGCCGACGGGCGGCGATGGGGCGTCTGTCGGAGATCGTGGGTCCGGCTGCATTGCCGGTTGATCGATTCACGCGGACATTGGGCTTCGGACGAGTGTCGGAGGCGGCCTGGGAGGCGACGCCGGCGATGCAGCGAGAGCAGCTCTGGCCATTCATTGCCGGCATCAATGCCGCCATTGCGCGCGCGCCGCGACCGTTTGAGGCGCAGATGCTGGGTGACTGGATTGGGCCCTGGCAAGCCGCCGACAGCATCGCCTGGGGCAAGCTGCTGTCCTGTCTGTTGTCGCCGGCCTGGGAGCAACAGTTGATGCGCGCGCGCATCGTCGCCGCAGCCGGTCTGGGTGCGTTGCATGAGCTCGATCCACCGATGTCGTCCGAGACCGCGGCGGCTACGCCTCCTGACGCGCCCTACGGCGAACTCGCGGAACCGCTGCAGCGAGCGGCGCGAGCAGCCTCGGAGCTGTTGGGACTGCAGAACGGCGCGTCCAATAACTGGGCGGTTGACGGTCGGCACAGCGAAGCGGGAACGCCGCTGTTCGCTTGCGACCCGCACCTCAACCCGGTCTCGCCGCCACACACCTACTTCGTTCATCTGCATTGCCCGGAGTTTGACGCGGCCGGCGCCAGCGTACCGGGCTTGCCTGGCATTGTCTGGGGGTTGAACGACCACATCGCCTGGGGACCGACCGCGGCGATGATGGCGATGAACATCGCTGTCGTGGAGCAGCTCTCCGAGGACGGCTCGACATCACTCACGCCCGATGGTTGGGCAGACATCTCGGAGCGCGAAGAAGCGATCAAGGTGCGTGGATATCCGACCGAACGCATCACCGTCCGCGAGACGGTCAACGGTCCGGTGGTCAGCGACATCCTGTCTGATGATCTGCGCGATCTGCATGATCAGCATCAGCGCGGCAAGGCGCCGCGCGCGATTTCGCTGTACTCGAGGATTTTGACGCCGCGACACGGCGGCGGCGGGATTGCTGACGTGCTCTCCGCCCGCAACTGGGACGAATTCAGCGCAGCCACTGCAGATATGGCCGACTTCAATCTCTGCTACGCCTATGCCGACCAGCAGCGGGTGGGCCTGCGCGTCAGCGCTGATGTGCCCGCTGGCGATCTGGCTACCCTACGATTTCCGGTCGCCGGCTGGGCGCCAGTCGATCGAGGCGGCGTCCCGACGGAGGCGCGCAGCGGCGACGAGCTACCACACGTCATTGATCCGGCAGGCGGCGTTGTGGTTAGCGCCAATGCGCCGCTGGAGCCATTCGCCGACAGTCGCTTCGGGGCGGAATACCTCGATCCTGGTCGCGCGACGCGCATTCGTGCATTGCTCAAGCAGACCGCGCCACATACGACGGATACCTTCGCCGCCATTCAAACCGATCGCGTCTCGCTGCCCTTGCGCGAGTTCGCAACCCACATCGCCGATGATTCCCTCGCGCAGTGGGATGGCGCGATGGCTGCGAACTCGGTGAGCGCCGCCATCGTTGCGACCACACTGATCGAGTACCGGCGGCGTGAACTGTCCGAGCTGCTGGGATCGACAGGGCAGGCGTTACTGGATCCACTGTCGGCCATTCCCACGCTGGACATCTTCGCGGCGCACGCGACTTCCTGGGCGCTCAAGCGAATTGCCGCCGATCCCGAAGCGGCAACGCAACGCCTGGCCGACGCTCACGCTCGCGCGTTGGACACGCTACGACGCCAGTTCGGGCCCGACCGTGCGACCTGGACCTGGGGACGCTGTTGCCAGCTAATCCTCAAGCACAGCCTCGCCGACGCCCCGCTGATCGGATCATTACTGTCGCCAGGGCCGTTTCGGGTCGGTGGCGAAGCGGACACCATTGCCCAATCGGGCGTCCTGGGCCTGCGTCACTTTGACTCGGCGACCGCGATCCCCGCGTTGCGCCTGATCGTCAAACTCAGTAATCCTCCGGAGGCGCAATTCGCGCTGGCCGGTGAACAGATTCACGATCCGCTGCATGCCAACGGACCCTTGACCGACGCCTGGCTGCAGGATCGCTATCTGCCTCTGTTGCGCGACCGGGAGCAGATCGAGGCAGCGGCTCGCACCTCCGCGACCAGGCGAACCAATCGCCTGCAGCTGATTCCCCAGGCTTCGGTACACTGACTGACTGAGACGCAACTGAGACGATCAACCGGATGTCCGCCTCATCACAGCTCAGTATCGAGCGCATCGAAGATATCGCCCTGATCAGCGGCGGTGTCGCGCTTGACGCCCGGTTGCTGGGGCAGCTGGCCGATATCTGCGGCTGCGTCAGCGACGATGCGCGGGTGGTCATCCTCAATCCCGATCCCCGAGTATGGCTGGGTTTTGACGGTCCGACCGATTTCGGCGATCTGTTCCAGGCATTTGCCGATCTGCCGCAACCGACCATCGCCGTGCTCGCCGGCCCGATACGCGATGGCGGACTGGAATTGGCCTTGACTGCCGATCTTCGAGTGGCGAGCGTCGATTGCCGCTTGAGCTTCAATCCGCTCACGGAGGAGTTTCCTCGCGCCGGCGGCCTACAGCGGCTCACCCGCGCGGTGGGCCGTTCCAGAGCGACCCAGCTGCTGATGCTCGAGGATCAGATCGACGCCACCACCGCCCTGGACTGGGGACTGGTGAATGCAGTGGCTGATGATCCATTCGAGGCGGCCATGACGCTCGCCCGCTCGATCGCCTCGCGCGGACCGATCGCTACCCGATACGCGAAAGACGCCATTCGTCAGGGATTGGACATGCCCCTGGCGCAGGCGCTTCATTATGAGACTGAACTGACGATACTGCTGCAAGACACCGCGGATCGCGCCGAGGGTGTTGAGGCGTTCGTCAGTAAACGAACACCGCAGTTCAGCGGGAACTGAGCCCGCAGAGGAGGCCGAGCGATGCGACTGATTCTGGATGAGGAAGAGACCTGGTCATTGATGACGCTGATCACCGCTCAGGTGCTGGATCAGGTGGAACTGTCCGACGAAGCGGTCAAGGCGATCCGTGACTGGCGGGCCGGCATCGTGGAGGGCAACGCCGCGATGGAGGCGGTCGCCCGCGGCGTCAACGAAGCCTTGGGCAACACCATCGACGAAGAACTGGCCCGTACTATCCGCCGTCGCGACTACTACCGTCGGGTGCGCTAACACGGCTGCAGCTGACGCAAGCAGAGGGGAAGCAGATCGATCATGGTCAAAGTGGAACTCGATATCGAAGAGGCCTGGGCGGTGTTCAGTCAGGTCGTCAATCACATGCTGGACGAGGTGGACCTGCACAAGTCCGACCGGGCGGCTATCCGCCGCTGGAAGTCCAGCGAGATGCGTCCGGGCCGTGAAGAGATGGACGCATTGCACGAGAAGATGAACAACGACATCGAACGCCTCTGGGGCGTCCGTCGGAAGAGCGAAATTCGCAGGCCCGACTGGCGCTAGTTCAGCGCGGCCGACGGCCCGCTCTCTGTCATGAGCCAATCGTTCGTCCGCTATGACAAGCCGTTCGAGGGCGTCGCCAGTATCACCCTGCAGCGCCCCGAAGCGCTCAACGCGATCAACATGACGATGCGCGACGATCTCTGGACCTATATCCAGGCCGCGCTGATTGACCCTGACGTTCGCGTCCTGATCGTTCGCGGGGAGAGCCCGCGCGCCTTCTCCGCTGGCGCCGATATCTCCGAGTTCGGCACGGCGCCGTCCCTGCATCAATCACGCGAGGCGCGGCGGCAGCGCGATCTCTGGGCGCTGCTTGAGGATTTGCCGATCCCGGCCATCGCCGCGTTGCATGGTTTCTGTTTCGGCGCCGGGATCGAGCTACCGCTCTATTGCGACCTGCGAATTGCCGCCAAGGACACCCGCATCGGTCTGCCTGAAGTCACACTGGGATATATCCCGTCCGCCGGCGGCACGCAGCTGATGCCACGCATCGCTCCACTCGGCGCGGCGACAGGGCTGATCCTGAGCGGCGAGCCGGTCGATGCCGAGCGCGCGCTCGCCTGGGGCATCGTCCATCGCGTGGTTCCGAGATCGGAGTTGGATGCCACGGTTGACCGCGCGGCGCAGCGGCTGGCCGCAGTCGATCCACTGCTCGCCTCGGCGCTCAAACGCAGCATCCGACGCGGACTCGATCTGCCTCTGTCCGCTGCGATCCGGCAGGACACGCAGACCGCACGCCGATTGACCAATACACTGTCAGATCGTTAACCCGTTCATATCCCAAACGCGCCGAGCTGCGCGACCGGCCCAGTCAAGGAGACCCGCCCGTGAACACCGCCGACATGCTCGACATCGCCGCCGCTAACGTGCCCGACCGCGTGGCGCTGCTCTGCGAAGAGACCAGCAAGACCTTCGCCGAGCTTGCTGCCGACGTCACCGTGCTCGCCAACGCCCTGCAAGGGCTCGGCCTCAGCCACGGCGACCACCTCGGGGTGATGTCGGTCAACTCTGCTGAGTACGTGATCATCTACTACGCCTGCGCCAAGCTCGGCGTCACCTTCGTGCCGCTCAACTACCGCGCCAAGCGCGAAGAGCTGACCTACATGATCAACACCGTCGAGGCCAAGGCGATTTTCGTCTCGGACCGCTACCAGGACCTCGTACGCGCGATCAAAGACGACTGCCCGACCGTCGAGCACTACATCGCGCTGGAGAACGACGTCGCGCTCGGCCAGACGCACTACCGCGACCTGATCGCGTCGGGCTCCGACGACTTCCTCTACGTTCCGGTCGAAGACCGCGACCCGACGGTGATCATCTACACCTCCGGCACGACGGCGATGCCCAAGGGCGTGCAGGTCACCTACGCCGACCTGAGCAGCTACGCGATGAACACGATCGAGATGGCCGACCCGACCGGCGTGCACAACAAGACGCTGCTCTCGGTGCCGCTCTTCCACATCGCCGGCGCGACGTCGATGATCTCATCGGTCTGGGGCGGGCGCACGCTGGTGATTCTGCCGCAGTTCTCGCCCGGCGCGTGGATCGACGCGGTTGACACGCACGGCATCACCCACTCGATGGTGGTGCCGACGATGCTGAAGCGGACGATGGAGGACGAGGCGTTCGCCAACTTCAAGGGCGAGACGCTCGAAGTGCTGACCTACGGCGCCGCACCCATGCCGTACGACGTGATCCGCAGCGCCGTTGACGTCTTCCCCAAGAATGTCGGTTTCATGAACGCCTACGGCCAGACCGAATCGACTAGCACGATCTCGTTCCTCGGCCCCGACGACCACCGGCTCGACGGCACGCCTGAAGAGATCGCCGTCAAGGAGCACCGTCTGCGCTCGGTCGGCCGCGTGATGCCCGACATTGAGGTGCTGATCATGGACCCGTCGGACAACGTGGTCGGGATGGGCGAAGAGGGTGAAATCTGTGTGCGCGGCGACCGCATCATGAGCGGCTACCTGAAGCAGGAAGAGGCGACCGCCTCCGCCATCCGCGATGGTGTGCTGTACACCGGCGATGTTGGTTACCTCGACGACGAGGGCTATCTGTTCATCACCGGCCGCACCAAGGACTTGATCATCCGCGGCGGCGAGAACATTGCGCCAGGCGAGATCGAACAAGTGCTGGAAGGGCACCCCGCCGTCGCCGAGGCCGCCGTGATTGGCGCGCCCGATCTGGAGTGGGGTGAAGTCGTCAAGGCGGTCGTGATCCTGCACGAAGGAACCAGCTTCACGCTCGACGAGGCGGTCGCGCACACCAAGAGTCAGCTGGCCAGCTACAAGGCGCCCAGCTACCTGGCCGTCGTCGACAGCTTGCCGCGTAACCACATGGGCAAAGTGCTCAAGAACGACCTGCGCAAGACCCACGGCGAGGCCAAGAACGGGTAAGCCCCCTCAGTCCTCCCGCGAAGGCGGGAGCCTTTCTGCTCTCCGGTTTCACATCTCCCCCGCTGGGGGAGATGTCGCGGAGCGACAGAGGGGGCTGACGAGCGACCAGACACGCACCGACATAACCGCTGGCATACCCTGTCGTTATGCAACGCCTCACTGTCGTGATCGCCCTGGTTGTTGCGGTCGCCGCGACGGCGGTCTGGGTTACTGTCGCCCAATCACCCGAGGATGACGAGGAGCAGGCAATCGGACAGAGCCAACAGGCCGATGCCGCGACGTCTGAACAGCCTGAGTCGTCAGAATCATCCGACGATCAGCGCCCGATGGGCGAACACGCGGACGCCGCCGATCAGGCCGAACAGCCGGACGAGGCTGTCGAACAGGTCGAGTCGGCCGAGGCCTCAGAGGACGCAGTTCCCGAGCCTGGGCCTGACGATCCATCAGACGTTGTTGAGGACGAGCCCGTCGTTGTTGTCGTGGATGTTGAATCTCAACCGACGGATCCCGCTGATCTACTCATCCGACTGTTCGGCCTTGAGCTTCGTGATATCGCCGTTACGGGAGGCGCGGCTGAGGAGTATGCGATTCAACCTGGCGACACCTTGACCCTGATCGCCCACCGCCATGAGTTGTCAGTCGCGGCGCTACTCGAGGCCAACCCTGGTATCGAGCCGACCGATCTGCGCATCGGTGCGGCGATTCGCATTTCCCGCGACAGCGCCAATGCCTTCGAGATCGCGCCCGGCGCGCTCGACAACGGCATCGTATTCGGCACGATCACCGACCGAGAGCGCGACCTGATACATAGCCTGGTCGCCACGCCATCACTGCCCGTTCAGGGATCGGAGCCGGGACACTGGTTCACGATCGGCTGCATGGCTGACGCGTTGGCAGTCGAGTGGCATCGATTCGACCTGACCGGGAATCACGTCGATGATTTGAGTGCTGAGGCCGCGCGCGTCTACTGGCAGGTCGACGCGGGACCGTTGCGTAGCAGTCGCTGGATCGTGAGCGCTGCGGGGGCGCTCGCTGCGCCGTTGCCAGCAGCGGTCGTGGCGGATTTGGAAAATGGCGAGCAGCTCACGCTGCGCCTCGCGAGCGAGTCCGGCGATCCGCGCAGGTTCAGTCTGGTCGGGCTGCTCAGCGCGCCGACGCAGGCCAATCTCCACCATTGTGGTCGCTGACTATCTCAACAACTCCCTACTCACTGATCCCAAATCTCCCCCAGAAGAGAGCCTTTCTGCTCTCCGGTCCCACATCTCCCCCGTTGGGGGAGATGTCGCGGAGCGACAGAGGGGGCTTCTGGTGAAGCTGATCACCGTGTGCCCCCTCAGTCCTCCCGCCTTCGCGGGAGCAGGCTCTATGGGACAGCTCCCCCAATGGGAGAGCCTTGCTGTTCGCTGGTTCCACATCTCCCAGTGGGGGAGCGGAGCGATGGGATTGGCTGCTTCGTGCGATAATGCGCCATGACTTGGGGAGGGAGGACCTGGTGAAGACACGTCAACCGCAGAATCGCGTGCGTCGACCTGCGACTTCGACTGGCAAGCGCGTCAGCGCTCTGGCCATTCCCGCCTGGCTGCCCCTGGGCGGTATTTTGCTCGTCTCAGGCGCCGAGACCGTCCGCGTCACCGGCGCGCACCGTGAGCTCTTCTTCAACATCGATCACTTCTGGGTGCTCTACATGCTGCTCCCCTTTGTGGTCGGCATCATCATCTATGGGCTGGTGCGTCGTTCTCGCGTCTGGCGGCTCGGCAAACCGATTGCTACTCGCGAGACGCTCCGTAGCGCGTTCGACGATCTACCCCAGCGACTGCGTCGCGTGCTCAAGGGCGGCGCCGGCACCGAGCGCGTCCTGCGCGACCCATACTCCGGCGTCATGCACCTCTGCATCATGTCGTCGATGATCGTGCTCTTCCTCGTCACCGCGCTGCTGGCGGTGGACGACTACATCCCGGTCGACATCCTCGTCGGACCGCGCTACCTGGGCTATTCGCTGGTGGCTGACATCTTCGGTCTGATCGGGATCATCGGCGTCGGGATGGCTGTCGCCCATCGCTGGGTGCGTCCCCGCACCGCCTGGCTGCCAACCTGGGAGGACTGGCTGATCCTCGGTGGGCTGGGCGCGCTGCTGATCACCGGCTTCATCGTGGAAGGCCTGCGCATCCACACCTCCGAGATCAACGTCAACCCGGAGTGGTCGTACTGGTCGCCGGTGGGTTACGTGGTGGCGCTGATGTTCTCAGGCGTGCGCGTTTCGGCCGCGCTCGACATCCACACCACCTTCTGGTGGATTCACATGATCGGCGCGCTCGCCTGGATCTCGCTGCTCGGTTATTCCAAGATCAATCACCTGATCCTCGCGCCGGCCAACGCCTTCCTCAAGCGCACATCAGCGCCGGGCAAGCTGGACATGATCGAGAACATCGAGGAACAGGAACACTTCGGCGTCTCCCAACTCGAACATTTCACTCAGAAGCAGCTCTTCGAGCTCGACGTCTGCGTGCGCTGTGGGCGCTGCACCGACAACTGCCCCGCCGACATCGCTGGCCAGCCGCTTTCGCCGATGCACATCATCCAGGATCTCAAGTCCTACGCCACGGCCGTTGGCGAGCGCAAGGTCGCCAACCTGATGCAGGGCAACGATCTGAACTACGGCCTCGATGCCGAGACGCCGATGGTCGGCGGCGTGGTTCGTGATGAATCGCTCTGGGCCTGTCGCACCTGCGGCGCCTGCGTCGAAGCCTGTCCGGTCTTCATCGAGCATGTGCCGACCATCGTCGACATGCGTCGCTCGCTGGTGATGGAAGAGGCGCGCATGCCCGACACCGTGCAGGGCACGCTGGAGACGCTCGAGCGTCAGGGGCATCCATGGCGCGGCACGCCCTACACACGCGAGTCGTGGATGGACGGGATCGAAGTGCCCGAGTGGACCGGCGAGCAGGAGTATCTCTACTTCGTCGGCTGCACCGGCGCATTCGTCGACCGCGCTCAGGAGATCACCAGGTCTGTCGTCTCGCTGTTGCGCGAGGCCGATGTCTCCTTCGGGGTCATGGCCGGGATGGAATCCTGCAATGGCGACCCGGCGCGTCGGCTGGGGCACGAGTACCTCTACCAGATTCTCGCCGAGGGCCTGATCGAGCTGTTCAACGAAGAAGGCGTGAAGAAGATCATCACGCACTGTCCCCACTGCTTCAACACGTTCCTCAACGAGTATCCCGACATGGGCGGCAAGTACGAGGTGATTCACCACACTCAGCTGCTCGAGCAGCTGCTCAACGACGGCAAACTTGAACCGCGCGGAGAAACGCCCGAGCAAACCGTTACCTACCACGACAGCTGCTATCTCGGTCGGCATAACGACATCTTCGAAGCGCCGCGCCGCATCCTCGAACAGGTACCCAACGTCACCCTGATCGAGATGCCGCGCAACCGTGAGCAGGGTCTCTGCTGCGGCGCGGGCGGCGGCAACATGTGGATGGAAGAACAGGGCAAGAGCAGGGTCAACGAAGTCAGGGTCGAGGAGGCCGTCGCCACCGGCGCCGACTCCGCCTGCACCGCCTGCCCCTTCTGCATCCAGATGTTTGATTCCGGCATCGGCACGGTGCAACTCGATGTCGAGGACGAGGACAAGCTCAAGGTGCTCGACGTCGCCGAGTTGCTACAGGCGTCGGCGGTGGAGTCGGAGTAGATTCGGTGCGCCCAGAAACGAAGTCGGGTGCGCTACTGAACGGCTCATGACTGGCGACGCAGCGCGTCGTAGATGCGATAGCTCAGTGGCGGTTCGCAGGATGAAATCTGATGTAACGCCTCAAACGCGTCCGTATCTGATGAAGGTGAGAGGCGCGCAAGCCATCTTTGAAAGCTGGGCTCTGGCCAATCGAGGCGTACTGTCCGACGCTCAACCCAGCGGATAAGGTCGGATTTCGAGATTTCGTGGTTGGCTACCGCCAAGCTGCTCTCCATGAGACGTTGATCGGTTGTTATCAGCGCTGCTCGGTTCACGGCGATGAAGGTCTCCATCGCAGCGACGGCGAATCGCTTGTTCCCATCCAGGAACGGATGATTCATGCTGAGGTGGTACTGCAGTGCTGCTGCCTTTTGGGGGAGTGTGCGGTAGTTCGGCTGATGAGGTACCGCGAGCGCACTGCTGAGCAACCCATATCCGTCGGGCGCACGGAGCTTGAAAGTGAGTGCTGCCGCAAACAAATCGCCTGTCAGCCCAGTCAGCAATTCTGTGTGAGCCTCTTCCAAGTAGACCAATCTAGCCATGTATCAGTGCTTGGCCAACTCGCGGTACATGTTCCTCCGGCGCTTGACAACCGCACGTATGATCCGCTCCTGCTCTGGGGTGACCGTCCCCTTGCGCTTCGATCCTTGAACTGCCTGTTTGTCACCCTGCCCTTCACCCTTCCGTTCGGTTCGATCTGACATGGTGGTTCTCCGTCACGCTCTGTTCCCTGGCTACCAACGATAGCGCTCAAATCTCAGCAGTTACGCAAGAGGCCGTCTGGTCCTCTATCTGTATCGCATCTGACTGCCTGAGTGGCTTGTCCGCGACACAATAGCCAATTGGACGCGCGGTAGTTCCCTGTCCGTCCGTGTCCGCGTACATCAATCCAGACAGTAAGGACACTTCATGGATGTCATCGTCTGCGTCAAGCAGATCCCCGATCCCGAGACGCCCGCCGCCGCTTTCAAGGTCGATGAAGCGGCGATGCGAGTGTTACCCGCTCAGGGCATCTCGCCCGTGATCTCGCCCTTCGACGCGCAGGCGGTCGAGGCGGCGCTGCGGCTCGTCGACGCTGCGGGCAGTGGCGCTGTCAATATCATCTCGCTCGGCCCCGATTCCGCCCGCGACGCGATCAAACACTCGCTGGCGATGGGCGCTGAGGAGGGCTATCACCTGAAGGACGACGCCTTCGATGGCGGCGACGCCTGGACCACCGCGCTTTCCCTGTCCAAGGCGATTCAGCACATTGGCGTCCCCGACGTGCTGATCTTTGGCCGCCAGGCAGCCGACTGGGATCAAGGCGCCGTGGGCAGCATCGTTGCCGAGCTGCTTAACCTACCTTCGGCGACCGTGCTGCGCGCGGCGGAACTGAGCGACGGCGGCATCACCGTTTCGCGGGTTGTGGCTGACGGGTTCGAGAACGTCGAACTGCCCACGCCATGCGTGCTGACCATTTCCAATGAGTTCGGCGACCCTCGCTACCCTCAGCTGCGCCAGATTATGCGTGCGGCACGCAAACAGGTGACTGAGCTGACCGCAGCCGATCTCGGTCTCGACCCATCGGAAGTCGGCGCCGCCGGCGCTCGCGTGCAGATGCACGCGCTCTTCCAGCCGACCAGCGACGTCGAGGTGGAAATTATCGAAGGCGATACGCCCGACGAAAAAGCGGCCGGCCTCGTCAGCGCCCTGCGCGAAGCCAAGATTCTCTAGCTCAACCAACGCTTGCCCCCGCTACGCGTGTGGGGAGCTACCACGGAGTGACAGTGGGGGCGTTCCGCCTCCATCAGTAAGGAACACATCAATATGGCAAGCATTCTCGTCTTTGGTGAATCGGACGACGCCGGCTTGACGGCTCCCACGCTCGAGATGCTCGGCGCAGCCTCGCGTCTCAGCGCCGAGCTCGGTGGCGGCGTGACGCTCGCCCTGATCGGCTACGGACTGGATTCCGCCGCTGCGCAGGCGGGCCCGGCCGGCGCCGACACCGTCTACACCGCCGACTCCGAATCACTGGCTGACTACCAGACCGATAGTTATCTGCCGGTTGCCCAGGGCATCGTCGAGCAGGACGGGCCGGCGGTCGTGTTGCTCTCACAGTCCAGTATGGGCCGCGACCTCGCGCCGAGGCTCGCCACCCGACTTGAGAGCGCGGCGATTATGGACTCGCTCGGGCTCGAGGTCGACGGCGATCGCGTGAAAGCCACGCGCAGCTGCTACGGCGGCAACGCCCGTCAGGTCGTTACCGTCCAGACCGACCCGCAGGTGATCACCGTGCGTCCCAAGTCACAAGATCCCTCGGAAGCGGACGACTCTCGCTCCGCCGAGTTGATCTCGGTCGCCGTCGCCGAGCCAGCGCTCCGCGCTCGGATGACTGGCAAAGAACAGGCCGAGTCTGAGGGCATTCGCCTCGAGGACGCCGAGATCGTCGTCTCCGGCGGGCGGGGTCTCGGCGGTCCTGAGGCCTTCGCCGATCTCGAACGCCTGGCTGACGTGCTCACCGCCGCGGTCGGTTCCTCCCGAGCCGCGTGCGATCTGGGCTGGTACCCGCCCTCGCAGCAGGTGGGACTGACGGGCACGGTCGTCTCGCCGACACTGTATGTGGCGATCGCGATCTCGGGCGCCAGTCAGCACATGGCCGGCTGCGGCGGCTCGAAGAACATCGTCGCGATCAACAAGGATCCCGACGCGCCGATCTTCAGCTTCTCCCGCTTCGGCATCGTCGACGACTACAAGAAGGTGCTTCCCGCTCTCGAGGCGGCATTCGCCGCCGCGCTCGACTA
>RKRS01000038.1 GCA_007571275.1 Dehalococcoidia bacterium | reverse complement strand
CTTCATACTTCCTCTCCGGGTTCCACACTTCCCCCAGCGGGGGAAGTGTGGAACCCGGAGAGGAAGTATGAAGCGGGGGCAACTCGTGTGAGCTGCCCCCGCCCCAACCGGTCCCCGCGGAGGGGGATCGGCCGTCGGTCGTCAGACGGCGGCCGGGCCCCGTTCACGGGTACGCACGCGGACGGCGTCCTGGACGTCAAGCACGAAAATCTTGCCGTCGCCGATTTGGCCGGATGCCGCGTTCTCGACAATCGCGTCAATCACATCGTCCAGAGGCGTGGTGTTGATCACGATTTCGATCTTGATCTTGGGCAGGTAGTCGACCTGCACCTGCTGACCGCGGAATTCCTGGACGACGCCCTTTTGCGCGCCGCGCCCGCGGACTTCGGAGATGGTCATCGAGACGATGCCGATCTCCTCGAGCGCCGTGCGAACGACGGAGAGTCGTTCGGGGCGGATGATGGCGATCACCATTTTCATGATCGTGTTCCTTCCTGTTGGAACTGCAGCGGCGCTGAGCGGCGGTCGAGGTGCGTCCCGCCGCCCGTTGCCGCGACGTTATCGATTCGTTCAGTCTCCGCCACCGGCGGGACTGGCGGCTGGCAGCTCCTCGACCGCTGAGACTTCTACAGCCACACCCGGAGCGACGGTTGGGAACTCGGGGTACGCACCGATGCCGTGCTCCTGCACGTCGAGTCCGGCCAGTTCTTCGGCTTCTGACACACGTAGCCCGATCGTGTTCTTGATCACGAAGAACAGGATGCCGGCGGTCACGGTCGTCCAAGCGAAGATGGCGAGGACGCCGATGAGCTGTTCGAGTAAGGCGCGGAAGCCGCCGCCCATGAACAGTCCATAGCCAGGAGCGCCCCAGGCCTCGGCCGCGCCGGCGGTGGCGAAGAGACCAACGGCCATCGTGCCCCAGACGCCGCAGACGCCGTGCACGGAGATCGCGCCAACGGGGTCGTCGATCCTGATCCTGTCGAACATCTCGACTGCGAAGACGACGAGCGCGCCGCCGATTGCGCCGATCAGGAGCGCGGCCCAGGGCTCGACGAAGCCACAGCCTGCGGTGATGGAGACCAGGCCGGCGAGCGCGCCGTTCAGTGTGAGACCGAGGTCGGCCTTGCCATAGCGCAGCTTGGCGACCGCCATGGCGATGATCGCGCCGGCGCTGGCGGCGAGGGTGGTGTTGATCGCGATCCAGGCGGCTTCAGTGGCGAGCCCGCCTGAGAGCCCGAGCGTGGAGCCGGGGTTGAATCCGTACCAGCCGAACCAGAGGATGAACATGCCGAGCGTGGCCAGGGTCATGTTGTGACCGGGAATGGCGCGGATCTCGGAGCCGACGTACTTGCCCAGTCGCGGTCCGACGAGGATGGCGCCCATCATTCCAGCCCAGGCGCCGACTGAGTGCACCAGGGTCGAGCCGGCGTAGTCCATGAACCCGCGATCGCCGAGCCAACCGCCGCCCCAACCCCAGTGGATCACGATCGGATAGATGATGCCGGTGACGAACACCGTGTAGAAGAGGTAGGCGCTGAACTTGGTACGTTCGGCCAGGGCGCCGGAGACGATGGTTGCGGCGGTGGCGGCGAAGGCCCACTGGAAGAAGAAGACGGCCGCCTCGGAGACGCCGTCGGTCTCGGTCAGTCCGCCGAGCGCGGGGAAGAATGAGTCTCCGCCGATGAATCCGCCCTGGCTGCCGCCGAAGGCGAAACCGAAGCCGACCGACCACCAGACGACCGCGCCGAGCGAGGCGTCGAGCACGTTCTTCATCAGGATGTTGGCAGTGTTCTTGACCCGCACGAAGCCGGCCTCGAGTAGACCGAAGCCAGCCTGCATGAAGAAGACCAGGATGCCGGCGATCACGAACCAGATCGTGTCGACGGCGAGCACGATGTCAGCGAGGCTGTCAGCCAGTTCTTCGACTTCCTGCGCGCCGGCGATTCCCAGCGTGGCCAACAGGCCCGTCATCATGCCGAGGAATAACCCCAGTCCTGGCTTGCGGACGGCGCCAAACGAGAGCGACGGCGTCCTGACCATTCGGGCAAGTTTCATCATTGCCTCCCTTCCCGAGTTCCGGTCTGTTGGCAACGTATGAAAGGAGCGGCTTGCGCTGGTTTCGCAGGAGTTGCGCGGAGATGTCGTTTTGATTGCACGGATGTTGCACAAGAGTTGCGCAGAGATTTCGAGAGTGTTTCCTACCCCTTTGGGGAAGCGTGGAACCCGGAGAGGAAGTATGAAATCAAGGCTCCCCCTTTGGGGGAGCTGCCGCGTAGCGGCTGAGGGGGCAGTTATATTGCGCTTGTGGGACCGCGACTGATCAAAACCTTGACTCGTCTCCAGCAGCCGCTGTTCACGCTGATGCGTGGACGAATGCCAGGACCGCCGACGCTTCGGCTGTGGACGGTTGGGCGCGCGTCGGGGCGCGAACGTTCCGTGTTGTTGCTCTATCTCGATGATGGGCCGCGAGTCGTGGTCGTGGCTTCCTATGGCGGGCATTCCGAGCACCCACAGTGGTGGAAGAACCTGCTGGCCGAGCCCAACTGCCGAGTCTGGTCGGCGGCGCGCGGCGCTGAGTCGATGGTGGCGTCGGAGTTGCACGGCGAGGAGCGCGAAGCGGTCTGGGAGCGTCTGGTCTCGATCTATTCGCCATATCGCGCGTATCAGGAGAAGACGACGCGACGGATTCCACTGGTCGCGTTGTCACCGGCTGAGTGAGACTTGCTGATACGCTGAACCTGACCAATAGGCATCCTGCGCGAGTCGCGCATAGCAGTGGTGGACCGTTTGAGTTTCTTTCGGCGTTTGTTGGGCAAGTCATCCGCGCCAGAACGCGCTGAATCCGCCACCTCGACCGCACCGACACCAACACGGCAACCTCTGATCGAGTCGGAGCCAGCGAGCGCCAACGGCGTCGAATCTGGCAGCGCTCGCCCGCGTCGACGGCGGCGCAAACGCAAACCTCGCTCAGCGAGGGCCGCTCAGCAGCCAGTCGCGACTACAGCTCAGACTCAGTCGCTGACTTCGGATCCGCCGCGGACGACGAAACGACGTCGGAATCGACGTAAACGCTCGCGTGGTGGCGGCTCTCCGCCGACTGCCCAGAGCGCAACCCAGAAAGCGTTGCTCTCCGGCGGCTATCAGCTGCCGCCCCTGGACGAGCTGGATCATGTTTCATCTGCCGATTGGCCAGCAGCGTTTTCGGCGCTGGGACTCTCGGAGCGCATGTTGTCGGCGCTGACGGCGCTCAAGTTCGAGGAACCGACCCCGATTCAGGAGCAGTCGATCCCTTTGCTGCTGAACGGTCGGGATGTAGTCGGTCAGGCGCAGACCGGCACTGGCAAGACGGTCGCGTTTGGCCTGCCGGCGGTGGAGTGCTGTGATCCTGAGCTCGGCGAGTGCCAGGCGATCGTACTGACGCCGACGCGGGAACTCGCGCAGCAGGTCGGTTCGGTGCTGGACTTCTTTGCGCGGGCTCGTGGTCTGGAGGCGACGGTGCTGATGGGCGGGCGTCGCTTGACCGACGACTTCGCCAATCTCGAGCGTCGGCCACAGATTGTCGTGGGTACGCCTGGTCGCGTGATCGATCATCTGGAGCGTCGCACGCTGCGGTTGGGCGCTGTGCGGATGGCGGTGCTCGACGAGGCGGACCGGATGCTGGATATCGGTTTCTACCCTGACATGCGACGCATTTTGCGCCGCTGTCCCGATGATCGCCAGACGGCGCTGTTCTCGGCGACCATCCCGACGCCGATCAAGTCGCTGATTCATCAGTTCATGCACGGGCCCGAGCATGTGCACATCGCGC
This sequence comes from Dehalococcoidia bacterium, assembly GCA_007571275.1. Lineage (GTDB taxonomy): Bacteria > Chloroflexota > Dehalococcoidia > Bin125 > Bin125 > Bin125. The sequence goes on along the minus strand of RKRS01000038.1, from coordinate 673 downwards.
CTGAGGTTGCCACGGCGGAAGGGATCGACCAGCGCTACTACGAGGTCGCTGACCGCGACAAGATTCACGCGGTTGAGGAGTTGCTGCCGGAGCTGTCGGGTCGCACGCTGGTGTTCTGCAATATGAAGGTGACGGTCGACCGCCTGGTGCGACGCCTGTTGGATCGCGGCCTCAACGCGGACGCGATCCATGGCGATCGCGATCAGCGCAAGCGCGACCGTGTGATGGGTCAGTTTCGCTCAGGAGCGTTGCAGTTCCTGATTGCGACGGATGTCGCCGCGCGTGGGCTTGATATTCCCGACGTGGAGCACGTAGTCAACTTTGATCTGCCGCAAACGCCAGAGGACTACGTCCATCGAATCGGCCGCACGGGTCGGGCAGGGGCGGAAGGGTCGGCCATTTCCTTCGTCGGTGAGTGGGATTTTGATCAGCTGGAGAAGATCATCAAGCTGGTTGGTGATGATCTGCAACGAGGCCAGTTGGGGTTGTATGCCTCAGGTGAGGACGTTTGATCGAGACTGACAGGGATGCCCCCTCAGCCTGTCGGCAGCTCCCCCAGAGGGGGGGCGGGGGATGAAACTCGCTTCTCCGTTAAGTAAGCGAGGAATGGAGTGTTCCCCCTTGGGTAAGTGAGGAATAGAACGCTTCCCCCTTTGGGGAAGCTGTCACGTAG
>RKRS01000269.1 GCA_007571275.1 Dehalococcoidia bacterium | reverse complement strand
GCGGAACCATCTCTCGAGCGGCTGAGGTCGGTCGAGCCGCCCGAGCAGCTCGACGAATTCCACCGCGCCTCGATTAGGGCGCTCGACTTCGTGGTCGGTGTCGCGCTCGAGCAGCCAGCGGATGAAGTCGCGAATCCGCTCGTCTTTGGTTTCGAGGCGATTGGCATCGCTACCCGGCTGAGCCGCGCGATCGACGACCTCCCCGCCAATCTGCGTACGCAGCTGAGCGAGGCGGGCTGTCTGTAGGACGTCAAGCGCGATCAGCGACGCTCAGGCAGCCGACGCGTGGCAATCAGCCCGATCGGTCCCAGCACGAATCCCAGCAGCGCGCCCAGCTGCCCGGGCCAACCGCGTCGCGCGGCGAGACCAGCGCTGATCAGTCCCATCGCCAGCCAGGCCAGCAGGACGCCGCCGACGATCGCAGCGGCTGCGCCCACGACTGCGAGGGCCACAATCAGGGCCGTCGCGATCAGCCCCAGCGGCAGGCTGACGATTCCCCAGAACAGACGGTTCCACCACGGCGATGGGGCGGTCTCGCGCGGATGGCTCCAGGACCAGGCCTCTGAGCGCCAGTTCCTGGCCTGACCGCTCCACTCTTTACCCCAGCGCGAGCCTTGCCGACGCCCCCACTCAGCCCAGTCGGTGACTGAATCCGGATCCAGCGGTTCGTCGCGTTGCCTCGTCATGCAGTCATGCTAACTGCCAAGCCCCATGCGCACCCGCTGTGGGAACTGACGCTCTCCATACTCCTCCTCACTGGGGGCGATGCGACTCACAATCTTCCACCCTCCCTCTGAGGGAGATGCGCCCTACGATTGTCAATCTCCCCCCGTTGGGGGGAGATGCCGCAGGCAGAGGGGGGCTTCCACCGCCGCTACTGGCCCGACTGTTGCGCAACCCGATCGATCCGCATCTGTCGTTGATTGGCCTCATCCGTGCCCTGATAGCGAGGCTGATAGGCCGATTTCCGCCCCTGAATCTGCGCCGCGTGCATCCGATCATGCCGATAGAACGATCGCAGCCACTGCATCAGCGTCAGTTCGCCGAATGCCGGAGTCGAAGCGGTGTGCGCAAACTCCTCGAGCGTCAACGAACGGATGAAGTCGTTGGTCCTGGCGCGCTCCTCAATCAGCGCATCCAGAAGTTGCCGCACCGGGTGCTGCGGCGCCCGCTCGATCGGAATGGCGACCGGTTCGCCGCGGATGTTGGCCGCGTCGACGCCGCTCTGGGCCTGTCCTGCGCGACACCAGGCGATGTAGCCACGCTCCATCTCCCACAAGTGCGAGAGTTGCTCCTTGGCCGTCCACTGCTCCTCGCCCTCCGCGTCGACCGGGACGCGATTCGCGTCATCGTCGCTCAACGCCTCAGCCGCTGCGATCAGCCTGCCGCGCTCCAACTCCATCTTCGAGAGCAGCGCGTCAACATCTGCCTGGCTGTAGGTCGGTGGCGTCGTCATGCTGGATGTCCATTCATCGTTTCCAAGGCGCGTCGGATTTGATCCAGGTGCAGCCGATCGTGCTCAATGCTCTGCAGCGCGAGGATCTCGACCGTGTACAGATCATGCTCCTCGTGTCGGCCAATACGCAACCAGTCCGACTCCTCCAGACATGCCAGAATCGTGTGGTTCGACTCTCGCAACGTCAGAAACGTGGCCAGCGACGACGCAATCGGTCGTTCGTAATGCAGTCGCCGGGCGAATTGGTCCTCGTCGTACGCCACGATCAGTGGGGCGTCATGCGCGACCATCTGCCGCAACCGCATCGCGTCCCCGACTTCGACATCGGCAAGATGGTGAACGATCTGACGGATCGACCAGCCAGCGCTGGTTTCGCGCCGATTCAGAGCGGCCTCCGTCAGCTCGGCGAGCGCTCCCTCAATGCGCGAGGCCATCCCGACGTACTCCGTCAGCAATGCGCCGCGGTCGGTCATCGTTCGACTCTCTAGCAGGTCCCGGTCAGGGCGTAGCGAATCTGCTCGATGTGCTGCTCAATGTGACGGACGTTGGCGGCGAGCCAATCCTCAACGCTGGTGGTGTTGTTGCCCGGGAACGGACGCGGCTGCCGCCATTCCTCTTCGCGCAGCGCCTCAAGGATCGATATCGCTGATTCCACCAATCCCTCGACCGTCTTGAGCGCCGGGCTGATTGGCCGTTTGTCATTGCGCAGCCGCTGCTGCATCACGTCCTGGTCGGTCGGCCATAGCTCGACTTCGATGTCGAGTAGCATCAGACGCAGGCGCAGCGCGCCCATGATGGCGATGTCCGAGATGTGATGCACCGTTGTGCGCGCTGTCCAGCCCGGCTCGGGCGGCGCGCCGTCGAGCTGGGCGATCGATGCGCCAGCGACCGATTCGGCCAACAGCCCGGGCGCGGCGCGGTAGCGGTTGAGTAACCCGGCGCGTGCGTCTGTATCCATTGCTGTGGTCATTTCTGTTGAGTCTGGTGAGCTGCCTGCGTCTGCGCTTCTGGCCCCGACGCGCTACAGAATCACGGCAGCCGCGCTTTGACCAGCGCCGCCAGCCGACGCACCTCATCATCCTCGAGCGCGCCGGACGGTTCAGAGTCGCCGCGCAGGACGCCGAGCACGTCGCCGGAGGCCCAGCGCAGCTCCAGCATGCGCTGAACGATGTCGCCGTTTTCCGTCCGCGTCCACTCGCGGGCCAACAGTCCGCCACGTTCGCCGGCATCTTCGACCTGCACGCCCTCGTCCTGTGGATCGGACAGCGGATTGGCCAGCGCCTCGGCTGCATGCTCTGCCGACTCGTACCTGGTCAGCTCCAGCTCGACGCGACGATGAACGCGATTGCGATGCAACGTTTGAGCGAGCAGCCAGTCGACGAACTCTCCCCAGGAGCGTGGGTCGCGGAAGCTCTCGCGGTAACCGATCACCCGACCCGAATCGTCAAGCTGATTGAGCGTCGCCTGGGGATTCTCGTCCGCCAGCGCGATTGCCTCTGAGCTGACCGCCTCAGCTCCTTGTGGAGCGAGGCCGCTAGGCAATTCCTCGCGCCGCAGGCCGACGGCGCGCAGCGCCGGCACGCCCTCGGTGGCCAGCGAACGTCGACGCTGCACAGCGCGAATGATCATCTGCAGGATCGGCACGCCGACGACCAGCAGCAGAATCAGGATTCCTACCAGCAGCGCGGTCGACATGTCTGCAGCCTAACGCAGACGACACAAGCGACATTGCTGACGCATAGTCCCTGTTGCTGTTATCCGCCGCACAACGCCTGCAGCGACCGCTCCAGATCCGACAGGTCGTCCAACACTATGTCCGCCGCGTCCAGTTCGCCTGGCTCGGCGTAGCCCGTGCGAACCGCCACCACTTTGGCGCCGATCGCGTGTCCAGCCTCGACGTCGTGGCCGGTATCGCCGATCACGACGGCCTCCGCGCCCTCGCTGGAATGCGCTCGCAATCGCCCCAGCCCCCTGGCCAGCAGCGCCGTGCGATCAGGGTCGTCATCGCCGAACCCGCCGTCGACGAAGTAGTGCCAGATGCCCAGCGGCGCCAGCTTCGCCTCGGCCGCCCGACGGAAGTTGCCCGTGCCCAGCCCGAGCGTCACCTCTTGCCTGCTCAACGCCTCGAGCAGTGGCAACACGCCGGGACAGAGTTGCGAGCGCCGTTCCACCAGCGCGTCGCCCAGATGCGGTACATAGACGTCGACGAAGCGGGTCAGATCCTCAGCTGAGCATTCGCGTCCCTGACTGGCCAGCGCCGTCGGCACGATCCAGGTGTCGCTGCGACCAGCGAAATTCATCCCGTCGAGCGCGTTCTCGATCCCCCAGAGTTGTCGGAAGGCGCGAGTCATCGCCAGCGTCCCGGCGCCCTGTGAGCGCGCCAGCGTTCCGTCGATGTCGAACATCAGGATCGTCATCCGAGCATCCTCCCGCCACGATCCGCGCGGCGCTTATTCGAACAGCGCGAAGTCGGTCCAGCCGCCCATCACCCGCAGTTGGAGTCCGCTGGCGTTGATCGGGATGTCATAGACGGCGATCACGGTGATCGTCAGTTGGGGCTGCAGAATCAGCGGTGGGGCGTAAGCCACGCTCCCGGCGACGCGCGCCGCGCCCAGCGAGAGCGCCACATCGGCGAGATAGGCGCGCCCGTCGTTGGTCACCAGCTGCAGGCCGTCGAGCGGCAGGTTGACCGCCTGCTTCGAGCGGTTGGTGACCGTCATCCGCACCTCAGCGAATCGCTCCGCCGGACTGCGCCAGATGCCTTCCGCCCGAATCTGGTCAGGAAAGCTGATGCCCTGGATCGCTACTTCGACGGCGCCGACCAGCGCGGTCTCGCCAAAGACGATCGCCTCCGACTCCAGCTCAACCGCCTCACCCTGCGCCGCCACCTGCTGTTCGTTGTCCGATCCGCCGCCGGTCAGGTCATCGATCCCCCCCGAGACAAACAGGTAAACGACAACCACCACGACAACGACGAGCACAAACAGCGCATACCGCTGTGTCCCGCTCAGCCCGCCTAGCATCGGCCGCG
>RKRS01000141.1 GCA_007571275.1 Dehalococcoidia bacterium | reverse complement strand
TAGGGCGCCTCGAATCCCAGTCCCTGATTCTTGACGTAGGCGCGGACGTGCGGGTGTTCCTCGACGACGCGACAGAACTCCGCTTCCCAATCGCTGTCGCAGACGGCCCAGTTCAGATGGCAGAGATCGGCGCGCGTCCGCCAACGAAGCTGTTTCGAGGTGCGGAAGCGCACATGGGCGGTGGAGCCAGTCGGATTGTAAGGATCCAGCGTGACGCGAGGTTGACGCTCGTTGGCGAAATGGCGCGTGATCGCCGCGCTAATCCGCTCGCAGGCGTCGTCGGCCAGGCTCTGGTACATCAGCTGGGCCGGAGACGTGCCGCCCACACAGACGAGATGCTCGTCCAGCCAGCGACCGGCAATCCGCCTGAGTTGACCGAAGAGATGGAGCTTCGGCTCCTCGTTTCGGTCCCGATACTTCGTCTCCAGCAATCGCTGGGTGAGCTGATAGAGCAGCGTCTGACGGCGCAGGTTGTCCATGTGCTCCAGGTTGAGACTGACGCCCTCGCCGATGATGCCTTCGTTACGGGTCCGGGTCGGACCGACCAACTCCGGCGTCAGGCGCAGGGTTGAGTCGTCGCTGAACTGCGCTTCGAGACGTTCATCGGGCAGTTCAACGCGGTAGCCCTCGACGCGCGGAAAGCGAATCTCCAGGTGATCGCGCTCGGGCGAGACCGCCTGGACCGGGACGGTCGGGGGCGGCGGCGGAGGCGGCGGCACGACGACCGGTTTGGCAGTGAAGTCGAAGGGGATGCCAAGCACATCGGCGTACTCGACGTCGAACAGGCCCTCCTCGTTCAGTTCATAGGATTGCCGTCGCAGCGCCCGTCCGACGACCTGTTCGCAGAGCAGCTGCGTCCCGAAGGCGCGCACGCCGAGCACATGCGTCACTGTGTTGGCGTCCCAGCCCTCGGTCAGCATCGAGACCGAGACGACGCAGCGGACGGATTCGCCGAGCTGACCCGGTTTGCCGACCGTGTTCATCACCTCGCGGAGCAGGTCCTGGTCCGTGAGGTTCTGTCCGGCCGTGCTGTCACGGGTTCGTTCCACCTGTTCGCGACGGAAGCGCTCGATCTCATCGGCCGCCGCCGCGCGGAATGCCCGGTCCAGTCCCTCGCCCGACTCGAGCTGTTGACTGTCGATCAGCAATGTGCGCGGGCGGGCATACGGGTTGCCGTCCTGATCGAAGTTGCGGAAGAGCTCCAGGCGTCCGTTCTGGAAGGTCGTGGAATCACCCTGATTCTGCTGCTGAACGCCGGCGATGTAGTCATAGACGAGCTTGGAGGTCGCCGTGTTGTTGCAGACCACGATGAAGCAGGGCGGCACATCGATCTCGGCCTGCCGCCACAGCTCGAAGGTCTGGGCGTAGTGCCCGTACAACGCATGCAGCGCCGTCTGCAGCTCGGTCGGGATACTGAACGGATCGAGGTTGCCGGAGCGGCCCCGACCCTGCTTCGGCATCCGCTTGCCGATGTGCTCCCAGAGATTGCGGTAGATGGGCGCATCGGCGCCAGGGATGTTGTCGGCGACCGGCACGCGCGGCAGCTTGACGATGCCGCACTCGATCGCGTCCATCAACGAGAAATCGCTCATCGTCCAGGGGAAGAGCGTGCCTTCGGCATAGCCGGAACCGCGCAGGAAGAAGGGCGTCGCCGAGAGGTCGACGACCCGTCGCAGGCCCAGCGTGCGCTGCACCGCTTCCAGACCGGCAATCCAGAGTCGCGCCGCCTCGCGATTCTTCGTCGCTTCCTGCCTGTCGTCCGCGCTGAGCCGTCCTTCCTCGTCTTCATCGGGCGGACGCTCGCGGTAGCAGTGATGCGCTTCGTCGTTGAAAGCCATAATGCCGCGCATCGTCATCAGCTGAGGCATGACGCGCTGGAGCATCTGACCATCGCTCTCGGTCGAGTCCAGCGCCGCTCCGCGACCCTGCAGAAATGAGCGAGCGCCTTTCGGCAAATCAAGGGTCTCCCGAGGCCTGAAGGCGTGATAGTTGGTGATCACGATCCGCGCCTGCTGGAGGTCCGTCAGCATGTCGCGCGGGACCAGCTCGCGGCTCTCGTAGTAACTGTCGGGATCGTTGGGTTGGAGCACGCGTAATCGATCGCGGATCGTGAGGCCTGGCGTAACGACGAGGAAGCCGCGCGTGAAGTTGCGGCTGCTCGGACGTCGCACGGCATTGATCGTCTGCCAGGCGATCAGCATCGCCATGACTGTCGTCTTGCCCGCTCCGGTGGCGAGCTTGAGCGCGAGCCGACTGAGCTCGGGGTTGGCCTGTTCGTTGGCCGCACTGAGTCGCTCCAGAACGCGCTGAACCTCGCGGTTGCGCTGACGGGGCGCGACTTCGGTCAGCCAGATCACGGTTTCAACCGCCTCGATCTGACAGAAGAAGGGTCGGACGCCGCTGAACTCGTGATGCCGCCAGTGCAGCAGCAGTCGCTTCGTCTCGGGCGTAACGCCCCAGTCGGCCGAGTCGGGCAGACTGCGCCAGCGGTTGACATGCCGCCGCAGCACATTGATCGTCGAGGTCGGGTCGTATTCCTGTTGCTCGGTGGATAGCCCCCTGCCCTCGTCGAGCACGAGCGCCCGTTGTCGGGAACCTGAGCGCTGCTTGCGCGCCTGAGGCACCGGCGTGATGTAGCTGGCGTCCCGCCGTCGGTCGACGATGCGGTTGGTGGGCTGGTGACGCTCATCCAACTCCCAGTGGCGCTGCGGCTCGCGGTAGGGAGAGTTGAGCACGGGCGCGGTGAAGAACTGTGCCGACATACCAGCCCCAATCTGTCCCTGACGCTACCTCATGGTCTGCACTGGTCAGATTGGACTGTGCGCGAAGCGCGAACAGGAGGGCGGCCTCAGGCCCGATCGGCAAGGCGCCGTTGCCGGGATCGTTCAGTGGCTAGGCGGTTCGCTTCATCTCTCGCTGAGCGCGCTCCAGTGATTTCTCGGCAAGCATTGTCAGTTCATCGACCTCGATCGAGTCGAAGGCCAGCTCATGGCTGTGCCGTGCGAACAGACGCGCAGCCTGCTGCATCTCCCGTGCCGGCGCCCGCTGGGAGTCGCGACTCGCGTCGGGGTACTGCCGGATTAACGCCCGGATCAACGCCGCCCGCGCGTGGGGCTGATTGATCACCGTGATGCGATGCACCGAGTCGCTAACCAATCTGGCCCACCAGTCGTTGTTCGAATGCAGCGCCTGGTGAATGCTGGCGGGGGCGAGCGATGGTTCTGCGTTGGCGGTCTCTTGGGCAATCCAGCCCCGCCACCAGGCGCGGGCGATCGGGCAGTCGCTGAGCACAGAGACCTTGCCGCGCACGTGCGGCAATCCGCTGAGGCGACGCAGCAGATTGCGCGTGCGCTGATCGGGAGTGGCGTCCCGACCGTCGAGCAGCAGAGCCTGGTCGATCTGTTCGCCCAGTAACCCCGCTTCCAGCCAGCGAATATGCGCCAGCGCCCAAAAGAGCGGCCGCGCCGCCTGGTGAGGCGCGACGTCGGCCTGCCAGGCGGCCCAGAGCGCCTGCTCCAGCTGGAACGGGGGATCGCGGTACTCGGATGGATCAAGCGGTCGGGGCAACATAGGACTGTCGATGGGCTCGTGGGCCGCCAGTCCGATCTGCTCGCGCAGATAGGCGGCCAGCGGCCGGGGGCCGTCCGCCACGACCCGCTGCAATTCGGCCTGGCGCTTGACCTCGGCGTCAGGCTTCTGTTTGGCCTTCGAGGCCAGCCCGCGCTGCCAGTTGGAGAATTGCTGTTCCTGCTCAACCGTGAGCTGCACTACGAATCCTTGTCCATGACCTCAAGCGCAAACGGTTCAATCGCGGTGGCCGCCCAGGCTGGGTCGAAGTCGCGATCCAGTTCGCCGCCCCAGAGCGGTACATTCGCCTCGCGCAATTTCTGCTTGATGTTCTGCAGAATCGATGAAGGCGACGCATCATCATCCAACTCGCCGTTGTGCTCCTCGTCAATCAGGGGAATGCGTCCGAAGACTCCAATCAGCGCGGCGATCTGCAGATCGCGGCGGGTTCGGCATTGGGGAAGCAGCGACTCCGAGACCCAGACATTGAAGTGCAGATCGCCGCTCGTGGCGCTTGGCTCGATCCGCATACAACCGTCGGCCAGATCCGGCCTGGAGTGAAAGCTGAGCAACGAGGCGGACAACGACTTGGCGCGGCTCACATCACCTCGTGCGAGCCAATGTCCGCGCGGTACCGTAATCGGCGCCGTCCATAGATCGCTCAGGCCCTCGCCGCTCAGCGTGAGCTGTTTCGCGGCGATGAGGCCAGGAATGAAGAACATCTCGCCGTGTACTTCGTTCGGCTTCCACTCCGCCCGGCAGGTCGATGTATCGCTTGACACCCAGCGCGACAACAGTGTCGTCGGACAACGTAGTTCGAGCACGCGGCGGATAGCGCCTTCATCGAGCAGCCGCTGTAGCTGGGGCGCATGACGCAGCGTGTGTTCAACGGTCGCGTCATGATCGGAGATCGTCAATTTGGTTGAGTAGCGCGCCTGTTCCCAATCGAGTGA
>RKRS01000081.1 GCA_007571275.1 Dehalococcoidia bacterium | reverse complement strand
CCCGAAGCGACAACGCTGAGCCAGCAGACCACAGCGTCTGAGCCGCAGGGCCGATCTCGCACATCCGCTCCCGATCAGTCGGAGCCTGAGTCGCAAGGGCAGCAGGCGCATGCCCAGCAAGTCACAGCTCCGAAGCCGCCCACGCCTCCTGTGAGATTCGGAAGACATTCTCGTGGTTATTCTCGGCACGCTGATGGGCAGATTTTCACTGACACGAACTTCTCGTTCGAAATCAGTGAGAATCTGGATGGACGCGACGTGCCGGTCAAGGTCGGGGTCGTCACAGTCGAGCCGCTCGATACATCGATCTCCTTTCAGCATTTACTACGCCGGTTGTCCGCGAACAGTTACTCCCTTACGAAAGAGTTCACGATTGATTCCGAGACTGGCGAGATCTTTTACATCGGGATCGGACTCGATTATGAGGATGAGTCGCAAATCGTCCTTCGGGTAGAGGCTATTTCTTCATTCGGTATCAGCGTGACCTATAGCTGGGACAGCCCGGATGAAGTTGGCAGCGCCTCCATCACGCACTACGAGCTTCGCTGGCGTGAGCATGATGTGTACACGCAGATGGTGGGAGACTGGAGCGACACGTACTCAACCACCTCGCGTTCGCTCGTGATTGATGGTCAGGAGAGCGGCAGGTGGTACGAGGCGCAGGTGCGCGCAGTCAGCGCCGCAGGCGCTAGTTCCTGGAAAACCGGTCCGATTGTCCGCTCGAGAGGCGACATAGCAACCGTGACCATCTCTGTACTCGACGCGCCCGATCCGCCATTCTCACCGGAGCGACGGCGCTTCGATCCGTCGCTGTCTCCTGGCGTTCCTGCACACGCCGCCATCCGCGTCTCATGGACCCACGGGAACGATGGCTCGCGTCCGCCGATCACAGGTTGGGACATTCGCTACTCGACTGACACCGCAACGGTCCAGGTCGAACTCGCGCAAGATGATGTCAGCGGGGGCATCCATCGCTTCGACTACAGCGTGGACGGTCTCACTGCAGATACTGAGTACAGCTTCGAAGTACGCGCTCGTAACGTCGACGGCGTCAGTGACTGGGTCAGGCTCGGCGAAATCCGTACCGCGCCTGCACCCTGAGTATCCGCCGGCAGCGGTCTCCAGATCAGAGCGGCGAGGGCGGATAGGCTGAAGCCTGACCAACCTCAGCGCACTGATTCGGAGCCATGATGGATACCGACGCCGCTGCCCGATTAATCGACCAGGTTCGCGCGCTGGCCCGTGGGCCGTTCCGCGAGCGCGCCGCTGATGCTGACCGTGACGGCGAACTGCCGATCGACAACTACCACGAGCTTGCCGCGCTGGGAATCTCAGGCCTGTTGATTCCCGAAGCCTTCGGCGGTCTCGAGGCCGATGGCCAGACCTACATCCGCCTGATCGAGGAGATCGCATACGGCGACGCGTCGACCGCCGTAGCGCTCAACATGCATTTGCTCGTCACCGCCATCGCTGCTGCGCTGCCACCGTATCCATATCGAGATCAGCTGCTCAAGGCCTGCGCCGAGGGCGCATGGTGTTGCGCGCCGGGCAGCATCCCTTCACGCGAGCTGGACAATACGTCGACGGGCTTCCGCGCGGTTGAGGACGGAGCCGACCTCGTAATCTCGGGACGAGCTGGCTTCGCTTCCGGCTCCGACGCCGCCAGCTATGCCCTGGTCGGCGCGCTGATCGAGCGTCCCGCCGAGCCTGACCTCGTCATCTCATTCCCCGCGCTGGATCACGACGCGATCACCAATCGTGGGAACTGGAACAGCATGGGACTCCGCTCGACGGCGTCGCATGACATGGTCATCGAGGACCTGCGCATTCCACGCAGCGATTGTTTTGTCGTGCCCCTGTCCTTGCTGCGCATGGGCGAACAAATGATCCCACAGCTTCAGTGGCAGCAGCGCGCCCTGCCCGGTCTCGGCATCTGCGCGATCTGGTTGGGCAATGCCCAGGCGATGTTCGACGAAACCGTGCAATATCTCCAGCGCCGACGTGGCTATCTGGCCTCAGCCAACAGCCCGCTGGGCGGCTCCAACGAGCTCCGTTCTCAACAGGCCTGGGCGCAGATGGCGCTCGGCGAGATGGACAGCTGGCTCGCCTCAGGTCGCGCCATGCTCTACCACGCGATCGAACAGGTCTACACGCCCTACAGCGACCGTCAGTCGTTCATCCGCATGCAGGTGCGCACGACGCATCATCTGCGCCGCATGGCTGAGGAAGTCGCCCAGATCAGCATCAAGACCACCGGCGCCCACGCCTACGTGAAGGGTCAGCCGCTCGAGCGCCTCTACCGCGATCTCACCGGCGGCATTGTCATGGCCTGGAAGACCGACGAACTCCAGCACAGCCTCGGCCGCGCCGCGCTGGGCGAGGAAATCACCATCGTCGGCCCCGCCGGCACCTAGCGATTACGAGGCTGCGGCACGAACGGATTCAGCGTCGCAACCCCCAACTGCTCAAAGTCACGAACGTTTCGCGTGACCACTGTTAGTCCGTGCACGTTGGCCGTCGCCGCGATCATCGCGTCCTGCGCGAGACGATCCGGTTGGTGACTCATCAGCCGTCCCCACTCCTGAGCAGTCACATCGTCAATCGGGAGGACGACGAACCCGACCAGCAGTTCCTCGTTCAGCCATGCCTCGATCGCCCGAGCCTGCTCGACGTCACGGTCTCGAGCTTGCTCGATGCCCCGCTGAATCTCGGCAATCGTCATTACGCTCAAACGCAGCTGGTGAGCATGAACGTCGTGCAACCATTCCAACACGGCTTGATGGGGGCGAGGACGTCTCAGCTCGGAGACAACGTTGGTGTCGAGGAGGAACATCTGCGTTCAGTCGAATCGCGGCGGAGGCCGCAGCTCCCATGCAAGTGGTGGCGGCGTGAGCTGCTCGGTACGGGCCTCGGGCGCCAGTAGCCATTCCTTGACGTTGGCGTGATTCGGTCGCTGCATCCGTCGCCATTGCTCGAACGGCACGATGACGGCGGTCTCCACTCCACGACGGGTCACGACCTGTGGCCCCTCAGCGAGCGTCGTCTCCAACAGCTCGCTGAAGCGCGCTTTGGCTTCTTGCACCTGCCAGGTCTTTGTCATAGCTCACCTCCCGACTTGGCCGTCATGATGGCCTGACGGACTAGTCATCAGCCTAGTCAGATTTGGTCTCAACCTCAATACGCTGTTCATGGCGCTGGTACGATACCTCCAAGATCTCCGCGACTTCACGACTCAGAGAAAGGCCACCTATGGCTTCCCCACTTAAAACTGAACTGTGCGACATGCTTGGCATCGAGATCCCGGTCATCCTCGCCGGCATGGGCGGCGCCGCTGGCCCAACCCTTGCCGCCGCCGTCTCTGAGGCCGGTGGACTCGGCGTCGTCGGCGCGACCGGGTACATGCCCGACGAACTCTCGGGCATGATCGCCAAGGTTCGCTCCCTGACCGACAAGCCGTTCGGCGTCGACCTGCTGCTGCCCTCCTCGATCGCTGACTCCGGCAACCGCGAGGACCTGGAACTCGAGATCTCGGCCGAGCACCACCACTTCGTCGACCAACTCAAGCAGGAGTTCGAGATTCCCGATCCGTCGGCTCCGCTCGACCGCCCGCCGCTGACCCAGGACTACTTCCGCCAGCAGGTCGAGGTCATCCTCGACGAACACGTGCCCGTCTTCGCCTCCGGGCTGGGCAATCCGGGCTGGATGGTCGACGACGCGCACGCGCAGGGGATGAAAGTGATCGGCCTCGTCGGCAACACGCGCAACGCCCGGCGCGTTGCCGCCGCCAACGTCGACGCAGTCGTCGCTCAAGGCACCGAGGCCGGCGGTCACACTGGTCGGATCGGCACACTCGCTCTCGTTCCGCAGGTCGTCGACGCCATCTCGCCGACCAAGACCATCGCCGCTGGCGGCATCATGGACGGTCGCGGACTGCTCGCCGCGCTCGCACTGGGCGCCGAGGCGATCTGGTGCGGCACCGCCTTCCTCGCCACCTGGGAGGCCTATCAGGACTCTGAGGAGCGCGGCGAGACGGACGAGTGGACGCGCAAGGTGCAGTGGGACAAACTCGTCGCCGCTGTCGATGAGGACACACGCATCGGTCGGATGTACTCGGGCAAGACGATGCGTCACATGTACAACGCCTGGACCGAAGCCTGGGAGCGTCCCGAAGCGCCATCGACATTGCCGATGCCGTTGCAGGGACTGCTCGTCGGCGAGGCGCTGCGCGGCGCGCGCGAGGCGCACATCGAGGAGCTAATCGGCGGTCCCGCCGGTAACGGCGCTGGCCTGATCAAGGCCATCCGCCCCGCCACTGAGGTTGTCCGCTCGATGGTCGATCAGGCTGAAGAACTGGTCGAACGTTTCGGCGCGCCAGTCCGCGTCTAGCTCTCCTCTCTGAGGTGAAATGCGACTCCTATTCCCATACTCCCCCCGAGGGAAGATGCGACCTACCATCCCCAGATTCCCCCTCTGGGGGGAGATGCCGCAGGCAGAGGGGGCTTCCCCCGCACACTCGCGGTAGCC
>RKRS01000203.1 GCA_007571275.1 Dehalococcoidia bacterium | reverse complement strand
GCCTATGCCCAGACGGCCTCATTCGGGGACGCCGAGGAATTCGACGCCGCCCTGGATGAGCTGCTCGCCGCCGAAGGTCCCACGCTGATTCAGCTCTACACGAGACCGGCTGATCGCTTCTACAGCGCTCGTCCGACTCCGCCGGGCAGTACGCCGGCGCTCGCTCGCATGTGGCCGCCCGTCGCCGAGGCGCTCGCGGAGTAGCCGAAAGTCCCAATCTCCGCCAACGGGGGAGATGTCACGCAGTGACAGAGGGGGCTGCCGCCTCTAGTGATGATCGTCGTCGTGCGACGGCTGTGGTTCGGCGACGCAGGAATTCTCCAGCGTGCCAATGCCCGAGATGCTGATGCTGACGGTATCGCCAGGCACGAGCCAGCGCGGCGGCGTCATCGCGGCGGCGACGCCTGATGGCGTGCCCGTGGCGATGATGTCGCCTGGTTCCAGCGTCATCGCCTGGGTCACATACTCGACGATGTCGTAACAGTTGAAGATCAGGTGTTTGGTGTTCGAGTTCTGGCGCAGGTCGCCGTTGACGTGGGTTTGAATGTCGAGCGCGTGTGGGTCGCCGAGCTCGTCGCCGGTGACGATCAGCGGTCCGACCGGGCCGTGCGTATCGAACGACTTGCCCATCGTGAACTGCGGCGTGTGACGCTGGAAGTCGCGCACCGAGACGTCGTTGACGATGGTGTAGCCCGCGATCACGGAGGCGGCGTCGTCGGCGGAGACGTGTCGGCAGGTCTCGCCGATCACGATGCCCAGCTCGCCTTCATAGTCGACCGCCTTCGAGGCCAGCGGGATCTGCACGCTGCCGCTGGGATGCTGCACGCAGCTGACCTGCTTGGTGAAGATCGTAGGGAACCGCGGCGTCTGCGCGCCGGTCTCGGCGATGTGGTCGCCGTAGTTCAGACCGACGGCGAGGAACTTCTTCGGATTCGGTACCGGCGCGCGCAGCTGGACATCGGACAATGGCCGTCGGTTGCCGCCGCGTTCGACGGCCATTTCCGCCATCACCCGACCATCTTCGCCCAGGGCGAGGAAATCACACATGTCGGTCGGCGCTTCGGGCTCGGCGAGGTAGAGGTCGACGATCTCATCGCCGACGACCACGCCGACCCGCACGGTGTCTTCGAAGCTGAAGCTGGCAAGTCGCATTTGATATGTTCCCTACAGATACGAGCGTTCAAACGGTCACAGGCTATCGGAGAATACCTATGAGCCGCTACGCTCTCCGCGTGCCGCTGATCGCTGGCCTCGTTGCCATCCTCGTCATGAGCGCGGCCGTTGCCGCCTGCGCCGATGAGATCCCGACCGTGCCCGCGAGCTCGGTGGCGGAGGAGGTCAGTCAGGCGCAGCCGGTAACCAGCCACTTCGAGCCAGTCGTAGTCGATCAGACGCAGCTTGAGAATGGACTGAACTACAGCGCCGTGGTGCGACCGAGCGGCGTCGTCAATACCCACGTCTGGATTGCTACTCCCCTGAGTCGTGTGGTTACCCGGCAAGCGCGGTTCAGCGCTGATTGCTACGGGCAGCTTTCCCTGTCAATCGGCCCGTTGCCATACGTTGAGAAGCAACAGAGCTCGTTTCTCCTGCAGGTCGACGATCACCCGGAACAACACAGGTTCCCACAGCAGGGCAACGCGTACATGTCTGGCAGCGCCAAACCGACTGCTTCGTATATCTATCTACCGCGCGATGAATGGTACGAAGTGCTCAAGGCCGCTTCGACACTGACCGTTCATCAGCTGGACGCGGACTGGTCGCCGCTTGTCTTTGATCTGAGCGGCGTGTTTGAGACGCCCGTCCAGCCCAATCTCGACAACTGCTTCGAACATCGCATTGTCGACGATGCGGCCTCCAGCGCCTTGAGCTACGTGCCTGTCGTCAACGTGGAGGAATCACGCCCCGATTTCTATTACCACGCTGTTCAGGACGAACACGGCACGATCTCTACCTATATCATGAGTATCGCACAGAACCTGCCTGAGTCCTTGAGTCATGCTCAGTTGAGCCAGGGGTGCAGGACGTTGAGCGGGCAGGCGAACCTCTCAGTCACATTGCATGCAGCAAGGAGCGCCGGCGACGCTTCGCAGGTTCCACCACTGCCGCGTGGCGACATGAACGCGGTACTCAGATTCGATGGCAGCGCAGCGAGTGAGGTAGCGGAAGTGACGGTAGACGTGAATTCGCACGTGGATCAGGGTTCGGGCAACCTCGCCAGCGCATGGTCATGGTTCGAGCTTGACTCCCTGCTGGATCAGGCGATTCCACTGCGCGAATACTCGATGCTCACCGTCAGCTTCCCGGAGTCCGAGCTGGAATCGGTCACCTTCAACATTCGCGATTTCTTCGATACGCCCGTGCAGGGCAACATCGATCACTGCGGCCAGTATCAACCATTCGAGACGCGGAGCCTGGCCGATCTGAACTAGTCGCTGCGTTCGGCCAGCGGAATCGTGCCGATCACGTCGTCGGCCTCCAGCTGGTCGATGTCCGCCTCGCTGAGCGTGGTCAGTCGCGCCAGCACTGACCGCGTGTCGCGCCCGAGCGTGGGCGATGGCCGGTCGATCTCTGGACCGCTCCAGCGGGCGAATCGGTACGGCTGCAGGGGATAGCGTTTCGCGCCGGCGTAGCGGTGGCGCTGTGTGATGAAGAAGTCGCGCGCCTGTAAGTGCTGATCTTCGAGTAGGTCGAGCCCGTGATAGACAGCGGCGGCCGTGATCCGTAGACCCTGCAACTCACGCATCAGCTGATCGGCGTCTCGCTCCCGAGTCCATCGGGCGATGGCGGAGTCGATCTGCGTCCGCGCCGCATCGCGGTCCGCCAGGGAGCGATAACGCTGGAGCCAATCGTCCCGCCCCATCAGTCGTGCGAGATCGGCGAACTGTGTATCGGTCTCGCAGGCGATAGCGATCCAGCGATCGTCGCGGCATGGGTACGTGTTGTGCGGCGCCATTCGTGGGTGGTAGTTGGCCACCCGCCCCGGATCCTCGCCCGAGATCGAATAGGCCGTGATCGCCTCGCCCGTGAATGAGGTCGCGGTCTCGGTCTGCGAGAGATCGATATGACAGCCGCCCGGCTCGCCTTGGGCGTTGAGCCGTCGTCGGCGTTCCAGCGCTGATAGCAAGGCCAGCGCGCCCATGATGCCGGCCAGCGGATCGCCGCCGGTCGTGCCGCTGAAGATTGGCTGGTCGTCGGCGTAGCCGGTCAGGTGCGGCAACCCGGACATCTGCTCGGTGGTGTTGGCGAAGGCGGTGTAGTGCGACCAGGAACCAGTGAGGCCGAAGCCGGGCATCGAGATCATGATCAGCTCGGGATTGAGCTCATGGAGCTGCTCGTAGCTGAGGCCGAAGTTGCCCATCACGCGCGGGGTGTAGTTCTCGACCAGGATGTCGGCCTCGCGGGCCATGTGTCGAATCACATCCGCGCCGCGCTCGTCGGTCAGGTTCAGGGTGACGCCGTGCTTGTTGCGGTTGACCCAGTTGAACTGCGGCGCCCATTCCCACCAGAAGTCCTCGGTCGCGCCGCCGGCGCGCCAACCATCGATCCGCTGCACCGACTCGACCTTGATCACGTCTGCGCCGCCATCGGCGAAGACCAGCGTGGTCATTGGTCCCGACATAAACATCGAGAGGTCAAGTACCCGCAGCCCTTCCAGCGGGCGCTGCGGCGTTGATCCATTCGATTCGACGACGCGTTCGGCTCGGGCAGGCCAGACTGAAGCCGGCGCCGACTTCACTTCGTCCGAGTGCTCGCCGAGCAGCGGCGTCGGCGTACCACGGGGACGTTCGTCGCCGAACAGCCAGGGCACGCCCGGCATCCGCACGCGGCCGGCTCTGGGGTGATCGAACTCGGTGAAGAACTGACGCTCCCGATGAGGCAGCAGGTTGAGCGCGTCCGCGAGCGTCGGGATCAGACCGAATGGAATGCGCCAGGTCTGCGCGTCGTGGAACACGTCCTCGGCCGTGCGCGGGCGGGTGAGTTCGGCCAACTGATTGGCCAGCTCGCGCGAGTTGGTATAGCGCGACCAGCCGTCGGCGAACTGTGGATCGTCGATCAGCTCGGGCCGACCGAAGAACTGGCACATCATTTCCCACTGCGCCTGGGTCAGGACGTTCGCGCCGACGTATCCGTCTGCGCTGGGCAGGATGAAGGACGGCGCCGGTCCGACATCAGCGCGTCGCTCACCCAGATCGCCCGTGTAGTCGTAGCGCTGGACGACGAGCAGGGCGGCGTTGACCGCTGTTTCCAACACCGACACGTCAATGTGATCGCCGCGTCCATACTCAGCGGCGGCATGCACGCCGATCAGCGTTGCGACAGCGGCGTAGGCGCCGGCCAGCGTTTCGGTCAGCGATGCGCCAAGTTGCAGCGGTTCGCGGTGCGCGCGTCCGCAGAGGTGGGCGAACCCGCCGATCGCGCAGGCGGTGAGGTGGTTCCACTGCCAATCCGCGTAGGGACCGTGAGAGCCGAATCCGCTCACGGTCGTGAGAATGGCGCGAGGATTGCGCGCCGACAGCTGCACATAGCCGCATCCGCGCGCTGCGAGCGTTGGCTCGGTCTCATGCGAGATCACGACGTCGGCGCGCTCGAGCAGGCGGGCGCGCAACGCCAGATCGTCGGGATTGGCCGGGTCAATGACGACGCTGCGCTTTGAGGTATTGGCGTACAGGAACAGCGCCGAGGCCTCGATGTCGGCTGAGTCGGCGAATGGACCGCGCCGACGGGCTGCATCGCCCTGGGGCGGCTCGAGCTTGATCACATCCGCGCCCAGCTCGCCCAACAGTTTCGCGGCAAACGGGGCGGCCAGCCCTTCGGAGATGTCGAGGACCCGCAGTCCATCCAGCGCGCTCGTCATGATGCTCACTCCGCCCCGAGACCTCGCCGTCGAACTGGACGGCTCTGCGTTTGCTCAGGCCAAGTGCAGGGTAAATGCTGTCGGGCGCAGGCGGATGCGTGGTTGGGCGGCTGCGCCTGCGCTGGCCCGGTTGGTTGGGCGGCTGCGAGGTTGACTTCGGTGGCGATTGCGAATTCAAACCTACCACGCTACCATAGAAATCCGATAGGGGGGAGGGTACCATGAAACTCGCTGCGATTCTCGGCATAACGGTCCTGATTGCGCTGACGATCACGTACGGCAGCGCCAGCGCAGGCTTCGGCGGCGACGAAGATCCCAACTACGGGTATCCGTTCGTCCCGACGATTCACGACCAGTGGGGCGCTACGCCCGGCACGGTCAAGCTCACGCGGAACATGTTCTTCGGCGATATATACGACGATCTGCACGTGCAGGTGTATTGGGAAGGGCGGGCGCTGAACTACCATCCCAATCACGAGATGGCGGCCGGCGGCTCGGTTGAGTGGCCAGCCGACCAGCTTGAGTTCGAGCTTGAGACAGGCGCTTGCCGCAACAACAACGGCTACATCGTGTATCGCGTTGAATTTAGCTACGGCGGCGGCAACGTCGTCAACTGGCCGGGTAAGTACTCTCCGTGGTGGGATGATCTGGGTCAGTTCATTCACCAGAGGTGGGAAGGCGCGTACACGCACCTGCAGTCTGAGTGCTATGACCATCCGTCTGACATTCCGCTCAGCAACAACAACGTGTTCTCGGTGGCGTACCGGGATTGGCGACCGAAGCAGATCGACGCATTTATGACGTTCACCAATTCGCTACCGACCACGTATGACCTGGAAGTGCAGCTGGTTGAGTGGGGACGCCAGGGTGATCCCAATGCATACAGAACCAGGGTGATCACTGATAACCGGTCGGTATTCCAGGTCACGTTTTTCTATGCCGATCAGCACCAACTGAAAAACTTGCAGTTGTACCTGATTCGCGTCCGCGCCTACGACCCCGCTGATGGTCGCACGAGCAATTGGTCGAACTGGAAGGAGATTTACTACTTCGGTTTCGACCGCGCCTGGCTGCACAGTCTGCTCCCCCGGGATGGCGTAGGTCCGGTCACCACCCAGCCGGCTGAACCGGACGTGGTCCTCAATGAGGCGGGCATACCGTTCAGCGTTGACCCAATCGTTGAGCTGCCGACCGAGGCTGATCTGCCAGCCGAGACGGTCGAGCGGATTGCGCAGGCGGCAGCCGATGCGGAGGCCGCCAGCGCGCCTGACACTGGACCAGCGCCAGGCGAGGAATATGAGGACCTCGAAGAAATCGAACACCAGGAACGGGAAGCGGAGGAGGAAGAACAGAACTGCGAGTGCGCGGTGTTCCAGCCGATTGACCCTGGCGGCTGGTAACCGGTCCAGGCGGGTCGTGCCCGATCATGGCCGATCAGGGTGAGATCGAGCGATCAGTTCCCCTGCCGTTGCTTGTGCAACGGCAGCTGGGTCGCGCGCCGGTGGGCTGCGGTCTTGTAATGGGTCTCCAGCTCATCGCGTAGCGCGTCCTCGCTGGTTGCCGAGAACTGCTGTTCACAGGGATCGCAGCTCACCGGCGCCGGTTGCTCCCCCGCGGTCAGGCCGCGAAAGGCGTCGCGCGCCGTCCGTCGGGCAAGCTGCTCATGCAGGCGATTGCGGAATTCTCGTCGTGATGTCATGGCGCAGGACTCTCGGATGGCTGCTGGTCGCAATCTAGACTCAGCTCATCGTAGATGCAGGTCTGGAGCGAAGCATGGTCTGGGAACCTGAGGTTGATGAACTACGCCGACGAACCGAGCTGGCCAATCGTGGCGGCACGCCCGACCGGATCGAACGTCAGCATCGGCTGGGCCGTCTCACCGTGCGCGAACGGATCGACGGGCTGCTCGATCCAGGCTCGTTCCATGAGGTCGGCGCCCTGGCCGGTCTGGGCGAGTACGAGCAGGGGGAATTGGTCGGCTTCACGCCAGCGTCCTACGTGATGGGGTTGGGCAAGATCGATGGTCGCACGGTGGCCATCGGCGGAGAGGATTTCACCATCCAGGGCGGTTCCGCCCTGTTCCCGATGCAGCGCTCCAAAGGCGGGCTGGGCGGATTCTGCGAAGATCTGGCGGTCGAATATCGCGTGCCGCTGATCCTGCTGATCGACGGGGCCGGGGCAAATGTCGGCGCGACCAAGCAGATGGGCACGACCTACCTGCCCAATGGCGGTACCAACTTCGTCACCTCGATTGAGGCGATGCGCAATGTGCCGGTGCTGGCCGGCGTGCTGGGCGCGATCGCCGGCGGTCCCTCAGGTCGCGCGATGATGGTCCACTGGTCAGTGATGACCAAAGGACGCTCGGCGATGTTCGCCGCCGGTCCACCGGTGGTCAAGCGCGGGATCGGCCATGACGTGACCAACGAGTCGTTGGGCGGATCGCAAGTGCACGTGCACACCTCGGGCTGCATCGATAACGAGGCCGAAGACGAGCAGGACGCCTTCCGCCAGATTCGCACGGTGTTGTCCTATCTGCCCGACAACGTGAACGAACTGCCGCCCTCCGCGCCAGCCGTCGACGCGCCGACCGGCGCCGGCGAGCAGCTGATTGATCTGGTGCCGCGTAATACGCGCCGCCCCTACTCGATGCATCGGCTGATTGGCTCGGTGGTCGACGGCGGCGAGTTCTTCGAGGTCAAACCGCATTGGGGCACGGCGGTGATCACCGCCTTCGCCCGCATCGACGGGTTGCCAATCGGGATTGTGGCCAACAACCCGCTCAAGAACGGCGGCGCGCTCGACCGTGACGGCTCCGACAAGCAGACGCACTTTCTCGAGCTCTGCAACTATTTCCACATCCCCATCGTCTACCTGGTCGATGTGCCGGGCTTCATGATCGGCGAGCAGGCCGAGCGCGAAGGCACGCTGCGCTCGGGGATGCGTGCGGTCTGGGTTGGACTACAGGCGACCGTGCCGCAGCTGACCATCGTGATCCGCAAGTGCTACGGCATGGCCGGCATGGCGACCGGCAATCCCAGACGGCTCAACTATCGACTCGGTTGGCCTTCGGGTGAATGGGGCTCGATCCCGATTGAGGGCGGCGTCGACGCCGCCTATCGACGCGAGATCGCGAACGCCGCCGATCCCCAGTCCAAACGCGAGGAGATCGAAGCGGACCTGCGCAAGCTGCGCAACGTCTTCCGCACGGCCGAGACCTTCGGGATCGAGGAGATCATCGATCCGCGCCAGACGCGCAGCTATCTGCAGCAGTTCGTCGAGCGCGCCTATCAGGTGTTGCCCTACGAGTTGGAGCAGAAGCCGCTCTACGGCGTCCGACCTTAAGCGCCGAAGGCGCGGGCGATCAGCGCCGCGCCGCCGGCCAGCAGGCAGTAGACGGCGAACAGGGTCAGCGAACGTCCGCGCACCAACCAGAGCAGGGCGCGAATCGCCATCAGCGCCGTGACGAATGAAACCACGGCCCCGACGATCAGAGTGGTGACGTCCAGGTCGGTGGGTTCGTCGATTAGCCCCGCGACGGCGAGTATCCCTGCTCCAGCCAGCGACGGCATCGACAGCCAGAAGGCCCAGCGCGTCGCGGCCTCGCGCGAGTGGCCCAGCGCCATCCCGCTTACCATACAGATGCCCGACCGCGAGATGCCCGGCAGGATCGCCAGGCATTGCGCGATTCCGATGATCAGTGAGTGTCGCTCGTTCAACGAACCGAGCGGCGCGACGCTGGACGTCTGGCGGACGCGCCACTCCGCGGCGGCGATCAGACCTCCGGTCGCGAGCAGGAACGCGCCCGCCCAGCTGGCGTTGCGCAGCTCCGACTCCAGCGACTCGTATAGCAACCCGCCGACGATCACAATCGGAATTGTGCCCAGCAGTCCGAGCCAGATCAGGCGTCGCGGCTTCAGTCCGTCGACCGTCTGTTCATCTCGTCGTAGCCCGCCCAGCACGCCCAGCACTTCCCTGCGAAACGCCCAGAGAATCGCGGCCAGCGTGCCGACGTGTACGGCAACGTCGAAGTCGAGGCCCGGATCATCCCAACCAAACAGCCAGCGCGCGAGCGCCAGGTGCCCGCTCGACGAGATCGGCAGGAACTCCGTCACGCCCTGCACGATCGCGAGAACGATAGCTTCGAGAAGGCTCACGTAGACTCCGTTTGGGAGTCACTCTAGGAGCTGTTATGGATATCACCGAGGTCATCCGCACCACCTTCGCCTGTCGTGAATGGACTGAAGATCCCGTTTCCGACGAAACGCTCGCGCGCATACTGGAGCACGCCCGCTTCGCGCCGTCTGGCGGCAACCGACAGGGTTGGCGCGTGATCGTCGTGCGCGATCCTGACACTCGCGCCGCCATCGCGCAGGCGGCCGAGCGCCCCGCGCGTCGCTACGTCGCCATGCAGATGGCCGGCGAAGGCCCGTGGAACGCCGCGTTTCCCTCGAGCGTGACCGATGAATCGGCCGCAGACGTGCGCGTCCCGCGTCGGCTGGTCGACACTTACGTCGATGCGCCGGTCCTGCTCGCGATCTGCGTCGATCTCGGTGTCGTCGCCTCAGTCGACAAGGAACTGGATCGGGTAGGCGTGATCTCCGGCGCCTCGATCTATCCGTTCGTCTGGAGCGTCCTGCTGATGGCACGCAACGAAGGATTGGGCGGCGTGCTCACCACCATCCCAATCGCCAACGAGCCCGAGCTGAAGTCGCTGCTCAATCTGCCCGACCACTACGCCGTCTGCGCGTTTCTTCCGCTTGGAGTGCCCAAGCGCCAGCTGACCCGCCTCAAGCGAGGTCCGGTCGAGGGCTTCACGACGATCGATCGGTTCGACGGCGAATCGTTCGGCGGCTAGGCTGGCCAACCCTCAGCCCTGGGCGGCGATGATCGCGTCCAACTCCTGTTTCAGGCGAGGCAGGATCTCGTCGTAGGGATAGTGACCCAACGACGCTTCGCCGCGCTTGAGGTTGACCGCCAGCGGGCCGCACCAGAGTCCGAGGTCGGCGTCGTCAGTCTCGCCTGGACCATTGACCCGACAGCCCATCACGGCGATCGTGATGTCGTACTCGGAGGCGTACTCGGTCATCGCCTTCACTTCCTGCGCCAGATCGACGAACTTCTCGTTCTCGACCCTCGAGCAGGAGGGGCAGGAGATGATGTTGAGTCCCTCGTCAAAGCGCGGCGGCACCGAGCGGAATCGTCCGGCGGCGATGTCGGAGAGGATTTCCCGCGCGACGTCGATCTCCATGCCCTTGTCGTCGAAGGGCACAGTCAGCGAGACGCGCACGGTGTCGCCGATGCCCTGAGAAACTAGCTGCTCGAATGCGACGCGCGTCTTGATCACGCCCTCGGGTGGCATCCCCGCTTCGGTGACGCCGAGGTGCAGTGGCACGTCGGGACGCTCGGCGGCGAATTTCTGGTTGACCTCGACCACCTGCTTCCAGTCGGAGTCCTTGAGCGATACGACGTAGCGATCGAAGCCGAGCTCGTCGAGCAGCTGACAATGCTCCGTTGCTGAGGCGACGATGGCGGACACGTGATCGTTCGGATAGCGCTCCAGCATGCGTGGATCGATGGAACCGCAGTTCACGCCGACGCGAATCGCGCAGTCATGGTTGGCGGCGGTTTCGGCGATGAAGGCGACCTTCTCACGGACGCTCTTGGATTTCTCGTGGTGGTGCAGATGGCCAGGGTTATAGCGGATCTTGTCGACGTGCGGCGCGACCTGTACGCAGAGGCGGTAGTTCTCCTGCAAATCGACCGAGAGTGGGGCCGATGTCTGCTCACGGACCGCTGCCAACGCTTCAACGTCCTTGCGTGAATCGACCGCGACCCGCACCAGATCTGCGCCCGCTGCTTCGAGCAGCTTGACCTGGCGGACGGTCGCGCCAATGTCCTGCGTGCGGGTCGCCGCCATTGATTGCACGACGATCGGATTGCCGCCGCCGATCGTGACATCGCGCACCTGCACCGGCCGGGTCGGATGCCGGCGCAGGTCACCGGTGAGCTGAATCGTCTCCGTCATCGTTCTTGCCTCTCCGCGTCACGATGCATCACGACAGCTGCATCGTACCGTTGATGCATGCTCGTCGACGTGATTTTTCTGATCCTCTTTGCCGCTGCCTGGCTGTTGCTGTCGATGCTGAGCTGGATCGCGGTGAGCGTCCCGCGACGAGCGCGCGGCGCGCTCTGGTCGGCGCCGTTCGCCGCGCTTGGCGGAGTTGGGGGCGGCGCGCTGGTTCCGATTACCGGTCTGGACAACGAGCTCGGTATCGGCGTGTCCATGATCTCAGCGCTCGTCTGCTCAACGGCTCTGTGTTGGTTGAGTCTTCAGGTTTGGGATACGTTCGAGATTGGCGCGCGTTTCGCTCGTTGGGCTCGCCGAGATCGCTGATATCGTCGCTCCATAGCATCGATCATTGGGGTTCTGATATGCCTGTCGTTCGCATGTCCGGGTTGTTCGGCCGCACCTTGCGTGAGGCGCCGTCCGACGCTGACTCAGCCAATCACCGGCTGCTCCTCCGCAGCGGACTGATCGTCCAGCTCGCCGCTGGCGTCTACTCCTTCCTGCCGCCGGCCTGGCGCTCGCTGCGCAAGATTGAGCAGATCATCCGCGAGGAGATGGAGGCGGCCGGTTCTCAGGAAATGCGCATGCCGGCGATTCAACCGCGCGAGCTGTGGGAGGAGTCAGGCCGCGCCGATTCATACGGACCGGTGCTGTTCAATCTCAAGGATCGCCGCGACCGCACCATGGTCCTCGCGCCAACGCATGAGGAATCGGTCACCGATCTGTTCCGCAAGGTCGTGCAGTCCTATCGCGATCTACCGCAGAGCGTCTTCCAGATGCAAACGAAGTTCCGTGACGAGCCGCGTCCACGCGGTGGGCTGGTCCGGGTACGCGAGTTCATCATGAAGGACGCCTACACATTCGATGTGGATGACGACGCCTTCCAACTCAACTACCTGGCGATGCGGCAGGCGTACTACAACATCTTCGAGCGTTGCGGCGTGCCGGTCGTCGCCGTGCAGGCGGACTCGGGCGCGATCGGCGGGAAGCAGTCAGAAGAGTTCATCTTCCTCACGGAGATCGGCGAGGACAACATCGTGCTCTGCCC
Source organism: Dehalococcoidia bacterium (assembly GCA_007571275.1). GTDB lineage: Bacteria > Chloroflexota > Dehalococcoidia > Bin125 > Bin125 > Bin125. Next base: position 3,941 of record RKRS01000203.1, on the reverse strand, counting down.
ATCCTGTGGCTACGCCGCCAACCAGGAACGCGCCGAGTTCGCGCGCGGCCCGGGCAACGGTACAGATGGTGAACTAGAAGAGGTCGAGACGCCCGGGATCACCACAATCGATGGACTGGCTCAGTTTCTCGACATTCCCCCTCAGGCGACCGCCAAAGCCGCCTTTTTCCTCGTCGACGATCAGCCCACCTTCGCTGTCATCCGCGGCGACCTGGAAGTCAACGAGCTGAAGTTGATCAACGCGCTCGATGCTCAGGAAGCGCGGCCACTGCTGCCTGAGGAAGTCGCTGACGCCGGCTGGGTCGCGGGATACGCGTCGCCGATTGGGGTCGAGCCGATCAGCGTCGTCGCTGATCCCAGTGTGGTCGATGTCGGTGGTCTCGTGGCCGGCGCGAATCGTGTCGGCGCGCACCTGCGCCACGTCACCTACGGCCGAGACTGGACGGCCGCGACCGTGGCCGACATTGGCATGGCGCGCCCCGGCGATCCGTGTGGTCAATGCGAAGCGGCGCTGGACATGCAGCGCGGTATCGAACTCGGCCACATCTTCAAGCTCGGTACCCGCTACGCCGATCCGATGGAAGCCACCTTCCTTGACGCCGACGGTGAGCGGCGCACACCGATCATGGGTTGCTACGGGATCGGGGTGGAGCGGTTGATGGCGGCGGTGGTACAGGCCAACCACGATGAGCAGGGAATCGTCTGGCCACGCTCGGTCGCGCCGTTCGATGTGCATATCGTGCCGCTCGGTAGCGGCCCGGAGGTTGGCAAGGCGGTCGAGCGGATCGCATCCGGCCTCGCCGAGGCCGGGCTGCACGTTCTCAGCGATGATCGCGACGAACGCGCCGGCGTGAAGTTCAATGACGCCGATCTGCTCGGAGCGCCATTGCGGATCACGATTGGCGCGCGAGGCTTGAAGCAGGGACAGATCGAGCTCAAGCTGCGGCGCGATTCAGCGCTGTTCTCCGTTGCGCTCAGCGATGGCGTCGTCGCGGCGCAAGAGGCGCTGCACTCCTTGAGTGACTGAACGGCGGAATAGCTGATAGCCGCTTGATAGAGGCGCGCCTGCAGACTCGCCTGGCGTGTATAGTCAAGGGTGTGGATGTCGGGTGGGGGTCGGGCTGCCCTGTCTGATCCTGCGCGACTCGCACGGATCCATCGACACAGCGCTTCGTAGGGTCTCCCAATATGAAGACAGATTTCCTGCTGGCTATCAAGCAGCTGCATTCCGACAAGAACCTCGACGACGAAGTCATCTTCCATGCCGTCGAGCGCGGTATGGCCGCGGCGGTCAAACGACGATATGAACTGCCCGGCAACGTGATCGTCAGCATCGACCGCTACGACGGCAGCATGCAGGTGTGGTCGGAGCGCGAGGTCGTCGAGATCGAGGAAGACATTTCCGACCCCGACCTGCAGATCGAGCTTGAGCAAGCGCGTCTCAGCGACGCCGCGGTACACATCGGCTCGACCCTGCGCGAGAAGCACGATATCGAGAATGTGGGTGGTCGGATCGAAGCGCAAACCGCCAAACAGGTGGTGCTCCAGGCCTTGCGTGAGGCCGAGCGAGAAGCCGTATTCACCAAGTACTCGGGCGAAGAGGGCGGCATTGTCAGCGGCGATGTCCAACGCGTTGAGCCGCATCAGGTCATCGTCGAACTCGGCGACCACACCGAGACCGTGATGCCCGCGCAGGAGCAGGTGCGGATGGAGCGCTATCGCACCGGCCAGCGAGTCAAGGCGATCATGGTCGAGGTGCTGCGCGCCAACAAGGGTCCGCAGATCGTCATCTCACGCTCGCGGCCCGAGTTTGTCCGACGCCTGTTTGAGCTGGAAGTCCCCGAGATCATGCGTGGCGTCGTTGAGATCCGCGGCGTCGCGCGCGAGCCTGGACACCGAACCAAGATCGCCGTCTGGTCGCGACAGACGGGCATCGATCCCATCGGCAGCTGTATCGGGATGCGCGCGATGCGGATCCAGAACATCGTCAACGAGCTACATGGCGAGCGGGTAGATGTGGTCCAGTGGGATCGCGACCCGCGGCGCTTTGTCGAACACGCCCTGAGCCCGGCGCAGATTCTCGCTGTGCGCATTGATCCGGAAACCAACACGGCCGAGTGCGCGGTTCCCGACATGCAGCTCAGCCTCGCGATTGGCCGCGAAGGGCAGAACGCGCGACTTGCCGCGCGGCTGACCGGATTCCGCATCGATATCAAGCCACAGACTGTGGCCGAACGATTGCAGCAGGAAGGTCGTGGTCCGTTCGCGCCGCAGGCCGAGATCGAAATCGAACCGGAGCCGATTCCCGAGCAGAAACCGATTCGCGTCGCCCCGCCAGTGGAGCGACCGTCCGTCGTGGCGCCGCCTCCCGTCGAAGTGACGCCACCGCCAGCTCCGCCCCCGGTTGAGCAACCGGCAGTTGTCGAAGAAGAGCCGGAACTCGAGCCGGTGCTCCAGGCAACCGAGATCGCGTCTGCGACTCGCGACGACGGACAGATTCGCTTCGCCGAAGATGTGCTCCGTCGCGAGCAGGAGCAGCAACAGCAACGCGACCGCCGCCGCCGTCGACCTCGATACCACGAGAGCGATGAAGGCCTCGAGGACGATCCGTACGCGGAGTACCTCGAATACGAGGGAGAGTTCTAGGCAGCTCCCGCCCGACCAATCCCAGCGTCTGTCGTCAACGCGGGTTCCAGCCCCGCGCAGCACGAAGGAAGCCAATGTCCGCCCGCCATTCGTCGCAGCAATCGCATTCACCGATCCGCCGCTGCATCATCTGTCGGACGCGCGCTCCCAAGCCAGAGCTGCTCAGGGTCGTGCGACGTCCCGATGGCGAGATCACGGTGTCAGCCCGCGACGAGGGTCGAGGCGCGTACATCCATTCTCACCCACGCTGTCTGGGCACGGCTGCTGCCCAACCGAAGTACCTGGCCCGGGCGCTGCGGCGGCCTCCACCAGACGCCATGTTGAACCGGCTCGATCGGCTCGCAACAGCCGAACCTGTCTCACCAGCCACCCACATCACACGTTCGACCTGACTACCAGGAGCAGTTATGGCGACACAACAGACCATCCGTCAATCACAATCCGCGCCGCACTCAGCCAACACCGTCCTGATCCCGCGCACGCTCACTGTTCGTGAGCTCGCTGATCTGCTGGGCGAAACTCCGGTCACGATTATCAAGACGTTGATGACCAACGGCATCATGGCGGACGTTTCGAAGACGCTTGACTATGGCACCGCGGCGATCGTCGCACTGGATCGCGGGTTCGATCCTGAAGAGGCCGGCGATGTCGTTGAGGAAGAAGAAGCGCCATCCACCATCGACCTCCTCGGCATCACCGAGGAAGAGGTAGAGGATCCGGCCAACCTGCGTGAGCGACCGCCTGTGGTCGCTGTGCTCGGCCACGTCGACCATGGCAAGACCTCGCTGCTTGATTATATCCGTGACGCGAACGTCGCTGAGGGCGAAGCCGGCGGTATCACGCAACGAGTCGGCGCTTATCAGGCGACCGCGAGCGATCGCCTGATCACCTTCATTGACACGCCCGGCCATGCGGCGTTCACCGAGATGCGCGCGCGCGGCGCTCAGGCCACCGATATCGCCGTGCTGGTCGTGGCCGCGAATGACGGCGTCATGCCCCAGACCCGCGAAGCGATCAGCCACATCCATGCCGCCGGCGTGCCCTATGTAGTGGCGCTGAACAAGATGGACATGGACAACATCAATCCTGACCGGGTCAAAGCAGCGCTCGCGGATGTCGGAGTGCAGATTGAGGAATACGGCGGCGAGGTGCCGCTCGTGCCTGTCTCGGCCACGCGCGGCGACGGAATGAGCGATCTGCTCGACACTCTGCTGCTCGTCGCCGATATCTCCGAGTTCTCGGCCAATCCCGACCGCCGCGCCGCCGGCGTGGTCCTCGAGGCGGAGCTTGACCGT
>RKRS01000163.1 GCA_007571275.1 Dehalococcoidia bacterium | reverse complement strand
GATGGCGCTCTCGCTGCCCGGCGCTTCTTGGGACGGTACATATATCTCTTGGTCTGGCGCACTGACCGACACTGACATCGCAAACGCCGGTCTGCCGCCCAGAGAACGCGCAGCCGGGTTGTACGAGCTGCTCGATCGCCTGCCGTCGGTGGCTGAAGAGCGCAAGGCGAAGGTGGTCAAGGGTCAGATCGTGGGCCCGATGACCCTCTCTCGCTGGATGCGCGACAGCGCCGGCCGGGCCCCGCACGAGGATCTGGGCCTGCTTGAACGACTGGCATCCTGGCTGGGCGCTGCTGCGACTGAGCAGGCGCGAGTCTTCCAGCGACTCGGCTACCAGGCGATCATCCTGTTCGACGAACCAGAACTGGCGTCGGTTGGTGAACCGTCGATCCCGCTGCCCTGGCGAGAAGTCGTGCCCGTCCTGCGCGCGGCGCTTGAGCCCGTGCAACGGATCGGCGCGCTCGCCGGGATTCACTGCTGCGCCTCGCCGAACTGGACGAGGATTCTCGATTCCCGCCCTAATCTGATCCACTTCGACGCCCGCGAAGGGCATGTCGACGATGTCATTGAGCATCACCGCGCCGTGCGCGAACATGTCGCGCGGGGCGGCTATCTGGGCTGGGGTCTGTGGCCGACGGATGGACGAGGCCCGCTGCCGTTCGACTCCAGAGAAATGCAGTACTTCCTCGCCAACAAGGCGCGCGACCTGTCCTTCGTCGACGCCTCGGTCGGCCTGATCTTCAAGCGCTCCATGTTGACCGGCGTCTGCGGCGGCGCTGGGCTTGACGCGGCAACCGAGCGCCAGGTCGCGCGCGACCTTGAGGATCTGTCCATGGGCATCAGGCATCGGTACTGGATCGCGGCGACGACCGACGTGGACCCGGACTCGCCGCTCACCTGACCATCACCAGACGAATATCTCAGCGGTAGCGCTCGAGGAACTCGAGTATGAGCCGATTCACGTCCTCGGGGCACTCCTGCTGCACCCAGTGGGCGCAATCCGGCAGATACGTGATCTCGAACGGGCCATCGAACAGACCGTCCATACCATCGGTCAGTTCTGTGCCCAGCGCCGTGTCGCGTTCGCCCCAGAGCAACAATGTCGGCGCTGAGATGGTCGGGAAGCTGGTTGGCTCGGACGGGGCAGCCCCGAGGACATTGTCAAGGGCGCGGCCCAGTCCCGCGAATCGTTTGCTCAACCGGGACCGCGACTCTTGCGCGCCCGCGCGCACAGCGGCTCGGTAGAAATGCAGCGGTCCGCTGAGGCCATTGCGAGCCGCCGCGCGTCGATACTCTTGCAACACTTCCGGCGGGAACGACTCAGGATGCGCGGCGGTATCGCGGAAGAGCCAGCCTACGCGTTCATAGTCGTTGGTTGCCAGCCAACGTTCGGGCACTTTGGGAATCTGAACCGCGAACATGTACCAGGAACGCCCGATCTGCCTCAGATTCGGCTTACTGCCGAATGCTTCCGCCATTCGTTCCGGATGCGGGGCGTTCATCACCACGAGTCGCTCGACCGATGAGGCGTAGTCCATGGCGAACTGCCAGGCCACCCCGCCGCCCCAGTCATGACCGATGATCACTGCTCGCTCACGGCCGCAATGAGCAATCAGTCGTTGAACATCTTCGGTCAGTAGCTCCATTCGGTAGTCGTTGACATCGGACGGCGCGTCGGAGAGGTTGTAGCCACGCAGGTCCGGCGCGACGGCCCAGTAGCCCGCCGCAGCCAGGGCGGGCATCTGCATTCGCCACGACCACCAGAATTCCGGGAAACCATGCAGCAGAATCGCGAGCGGCGCTGCGCTGAGATCGCCATCCGGTCGGACTTCCGCGTAGTGCAGGCGGGCGCCGCCCGCGCCATCGGCAAACCCATGCGTCCATGCGCCCTTCGGCTCCGACTCCGTCGATGGGTCGCTCATGACGATGGCGATTCCGCGCTCTGAGGCGCGAGAAAGTCCAGCATCGCGGCCGTCACTTCGGCCGGTTGTTCCTGTTGCACCCAGTGCCCGGCATTCTCGATCACTACGGTCCGCAAATCATCAACCCGTTCCGCCGCCTCTTCCATAAATGGCAACCGAACCGCCTGATCCTCTCGCCCCCAAATGAACTGCGTCGGGCATGTGATTCGCTCATTGCGGTCAGGCCAGGTCAGGAACCAGTCCGGCCAATAGATCGAGCGGTAGTACTTCATCGCCGATGAGAGCGCCTTCGGTTGCTTCAGCGCCTCGGCGAATATCTCGATGTCCTCGTCGGTGAAGGCGTCGCTATTGGCTGCGACGCCCGAGAAGACCCGTTTTGTTGTCTGGTCGATATCCGACCAACCACGCCGCTCTGCCAGGCCGGGAATCTGCATCAACAGCGCGTACACGTTGTTCGGGTAGTTGCGTTTGCCCCAGTACCAGGATCGGATCAACGGCGCGTTCATCACGATCAGGCGCTCGCAGGCGCGTGGGTAGTCGATCGGGAACTGTAGCGCGATGACCCCGCCCCAGTCGTGGCCGACGACCGTCGCAGAACGCTCGCCCAGCGCCCGAATCAGGCCGCGTACGTCCTTGGTCAGGTTCTTGATGTCGTAACCGCCGCGCGGTTTGTCGGACAGGTTGTAACCGCGCAAATCAGGAGCGACGACGCGGAAACCGGCTTCGGCCAACGGGCCGATCTGGTGTCGCCACGAGTACCAGTGCTCGGGGAAGCCGTGCAGCAGGAGCACGAGTGGACCCTCGCCCTGCGTGACGTAGTGGAGTCGCACGCCATTGGTGGTGGCGTAATCATGCGTCCAGCCCGAGGAATCAAATCCTGGTTCTCGTAGGCTCATACCAACCTCCGGCCCAGCACGGCGTTAGGACAGCTCGGGCGTCCCAATCAGTTCAACCACGCAAGGGGGTTGACCGGTTCACCGTTGATGATGATCTCAAAGTGCAGGTGCGCGCCAGTGGAATCGCCGGTGCTGCCTACCGTGCCAATGTACGCCCCTGCGTCAACCCATTGGCCTTCATCAACAGCGAAAGCGTCGAGGTGCGCATAACGTGTCCAATATCCGCATCCATGGTCAATCTCGAGGTAATTGCCCCACGACGGGTCCCAGGATTTTCTGACGACTTGCCCGGCGGCGGCGGCGCCGATCAACTCACCTCTCGGCGCCACGAAATCCACGCCGGTGTGATAGCCGAATGCGTTGTTTCTGGGCGCTCTGAAGTAGGTGCTGATTCCTGAATAAGCGAGGTAGATGGTGAAGCCCGGCTCGGCGCATGACGTAGCGGGCGAGCCGGTGTAGGCGCTCGGGCTGCCACCTCCCGCCAGCGAAGCTGAGCCCCGGACCAGAAGCAGCGGTTGGCCGGCATAGATCTGCTCAGGACTCGAAATTTCATTGGCTGGCCAGGCCAACGTCTCTTCCATATCGGCCTGGAAGTTGAGCAGCACGGCGTCGAGCGTGTCGCCTGACTGGACGATGTAGACCAAACCGTCGATCGGCGGCAGTAACAGAAGCTGACCCACGCTCAGCTGGTCCGGATCGTAGATGTCGAAGTTGTTGAACAGGACCGTCGCTTCTTCCAGACCGAATTGCGCCGCGATGCTCGATGCGGTATCGCCCTCCTGCACCTCATATCTGAACGAGACGGGAAGCTGCGCCCCTGGCGAGAGTTCCAGATACTCGCGAATTCGTGAGGCGGGATCGTCGAGGACGGGCGTAGACGTCTCTGTGCTGGACACTTCAGCATCAGCAAAGGTCGAAGCGGTCGGTTCCGCAGGCGATGTTGCGCTCGACGTTGGCTGTTCCGACTGCGCTGGACTGGTCGGCTCAGTTGGTGTTGGCGACGGATCGTCCGGGCTGATGGACGCAAACTCCGCCGTGTCGTCCGCTGGCCTGTTGATGGCGGTGGGCTGCGTGGTGACGGTCGGGGCGGTAGCGGTCTCAGGCGCCGCTCGCTGTGTGGATTCCGTAGTTGGAAGCGTGATCGGCCCTGAGGCCAGCGAGACCTCGGACGACAGGCGGATGTCGAAGGCGACGGCCGCGATGGCGACCAACGTTGCGGCGACCATGATCGCCAGTGACCACCGCTGCCCCGAAGTGGCCGTTCGCTGGGGCAAGCTCTCCATCAATGCCCAGCCGCCGAGCCGACTGTTTCGCTGCGGCTCAGGCAGCCTCAACATGGCTCACTCCTGATTGTTGATCGCCGATCGCCCACTATCCACATATTGTCGAAGTTTACCGCAGCTGGTGGAATCGGGCGCAGTGACTTTTCTGCCCAGATCAGTTACCATGAAGGCGGTTGGGAACAGAGAGGAGGATCCGATGCGCAAGCTGAACATTCACCTCGTCTATGGAGTACTTCAAGTCGATCGTCTCGGCTCCCGTTAGGGAGCCTCAGGCACACGAGAAGATGCGCCCCCGGCAGGGGGCGTTGTCGTATATGAGAGACATGTTCCCATGACCGAGTCCGTCGACCCGCACCAGGAATTGATCGAGCGCGCCGCGGCGATCCTCGCCGAATCGCATTACTGCATCGCACTGACTGGCGCCGGCATCTCGGCGGAATCAGGCATTCCGACATTTCGCGGCAAGGACGGACTCTGGACCAAACACGGAGAACCGCCGCTCAATCAGTATGAGCAATTCTCCGCTGATCCGGCTGAATGGTGGCAGAACGTCGCTGAGCGGCGACGCCATCCCGATGAGCTGACGGCAACCATCGCAACTGCCCAGCCGAATGACGCCCACTACGCCATGGCTGAGCTGGAGCGAATCGGGGTGATCAAGCACATCATCACGCAGAACGTCGACGGCCTGCATCGAGCCGCGGGAACCGGGAGCCTGACCGAAATCCACGGCTGCTCAACGCTGCTGCGCTGCATCAGCTGCAACACCCGCTCTCCCTTCGATGAGATTCCCGAGCTGTTTCCGCCGCGCTGCGATCAGTGCGGAGGCATCGTCAAGACCGACACCGTCATGTTTGGCGAGCCAATCCCGCCCGATTGTTTGCAACGCTGTTATGAAGAGTCGTCGAAGGCCGACTGCGTCATCTTGGTTGGCACAACGGCCGTGGTCTCGCCGGCGGCTGACTTTGCCTTCGCGATCGGACAGCGCGGCCATCCGATGATTGAAGTCAATCTCGATCCGACGATTATTTCCCGCTACTGCGCGGTTGCGATCCACGACAAGGCTGGCGAATTGATGTCGCGCATCACCGCTGAGGTCAAGGACATCCTTGACGAGCCGCCAGCCTGATCGAGCCTGATCAACCCTGCTCGATACCTATACTCGAAGCATGACTACCACTCCCCAACTCGGCATCAACTGGGACGACGTGACCGCGGAGATTACGTCAACCCTGCGTGACTACCTCCGTATCAACACCTCCAATCCGCCAGGCAACGAACAGGCCGCCGCAGAGTATCTCGCCAGCCTGCTCGAGCCGGAAGGCTATGAGTGCGAATACGTCGAGGCCGGCCCGGGCCGCGTCTCGATGCGTACGCGTCTTCACGGCACCGGCGCAGAGCGTCCCTTGATGCTGCTTAACCACACCGATGTCGTACCGGTGCAGCGAGAATTCTGGGACGTCGATCCGTTCGCCGCCGTCGAGCAGGATGGCATGCTCTGGGGTCGTGGCGCACTCGACATGAAGGGCATGGGCACGCTCGAGCTGCTGGTCATGCTGCTCTTCAAGCGCCTCAATCTCACGCCCAACCGTGACATCGTCTTCCTCGCGGTCGCCGATGAAGAAGCTGGCTCCGCTTATGGGATGGAGTGGCTCGACCAAAACGCGCGTGGCTGGATCACCGAGCCGGAGTTTGCGCTCAACGAGGGCGGGATGGGCGCGCTCAACATGCTCGGCTCGAATCGACCGATCTTTGCCTGCGCGCCGTCGGAGAAGTCGCCACTGTGGCTCAAGCTCCGCGCTGAGGGTCAGCCAGGGCACGGCTCCACGCCGCACGGCGACAACGCCGTCGAACGTCTGATTCGAGCGCTCTACGCGATCCAGAATTGGGATCGGGCCGTCACCGTTCAGCCGCACACTGCGGAAGCGTTGCAGCGCATGCGCGACGCCAACGCCTGGCCAGGCGCCGCTCCCAGCGTGACCAAGCTCTGCCAGACCTATCCCGCGTTTGCCGCGGTCACCCGCGACACCATCTCCAACACCGGCGCGACCAGCGGGATCAAGCACAATGTCATCCCCGCCGACGCCGAGGCCACGCTCGATTGCCGTCTCCTGCCTGGCGAATCCTATGACGACTTCATCAAGAAAATGCGCGACGTGATTGACGATGCGAAAGTCGAGATCGAGGTGGTCTTTGGCAGCATGGGGCCATCGAGCAGCTTCGAGACGGAAATGGTCAGCGTGATCGAGGATGTCGTGCGGGAGCAGGTCGAGGGCGCATTGGTCATTCCCTCCACCTGCGTGGGATTCACGGACTCTCGGGTGCTCAGACGCTACGGCGTACACTCATACGGTTTCGTTCCGACGCTGATGGATGCTTCGCTCGCCGCCGGCGTACACGGTCACAACGAGCGCACGTCCATCGAGGGTCTCAATACCGGCATTCAGATCCTGTTCGAGGTCGTGCGTCGCTTTACCAACGCCCAACGGCTCTAGGCGAACATTCAGGCAGTAGCAGACAGGCAGCAGGAGGTCGATCTGTGCGTCATCCGCAACTCGATGGTCAGTGGGCGCTCATCCTGGGCGCTTCTTCAGGATTTGGCGGGACGACCGCCGTGGCGCTCGCCGAAGCGGGCATGAACATTGCCGGCGTCCACCTCGACCGTCGCTCGACGATGGCCAATGTCGAGCGAATCATCGGCGAGATCGAATCGCACGGACGCCGCGCCGTCTTCCACAACATGAACGCCGCTGACGCTGGCAAACGCGGCACGATGCTCGACAGCCTGCGCGAACTGCTCGATGTCGATGGAAGCCCGAGCAGTGTCCGTGTACTGCTGCATTCGCTCGCCTTCGGCACGCTGGGCCCGTACGTCGGCGAGAAACAGGATCGTCCGATCACGCAGCGACAGATGGAGATGACGCTCGACGTGATGGCCAATTCAGTCGTCTATTGGACACAGGACATGGTCTCGCGTGATCTGCTGGGCGTCGGTAGCAAGATCTATGGCATGACCTCAGGCGGCGATGTGCGCGTCATCCCTCAATACGGCGCGGTGTCAGCGGCCAAAGCGGCGCTTGCGGCGCATCTTCGACAGTTGGCGGTCGAGCTTGCCCCCAGAGGGATTGCCGCCAACGCAATCAAGGCCGGTATCACTCACACTCCCGCCCTGGAGAAGATTCCGGCCGGCATGCAGTTGCTCGACTTCGCCCAGAATCACAACCCATCCGGGCGTGTCACCGAACCGGCGGACATCGCCCGAGCGATCATCGCGCTCAGCCTTGACGATTCCAACTGGGTGACGGGCAACACGATCAACGTTGACGGCGGCGAAGACATCACGGTCCTCTAGCCCGCAGCGCGGCGAAGCGAGCATTTAGACTGCCGACTGAGAGACACAGAGTCGGCACGGGAAGGCGATGCCATGAGTGATCCGATCAGAGGTCAAACCGCGATCTGCGGACTTGGCATTACAGAAATGGGCAAGGTCTACGGACACGATGCGTCCTGGTTCGCTGGCGAGGCGATCAAGCTGGCCATGGAAGACGCTGGTCTGCAGAAGGACGATCTGGATGGCCTGCTGGTCAATCCAGGTATCACCGGGATGATGGGTACCGGGATCGGGATTCCGCTGCAGAACTATCTCGGATTGCGCAATCTGCGACTTCTCAATCACATGAACTCGTACGGTGCGACCGCCTCGGCGATGGTTCAGTACGCGGCCATGGCGGTGCACCACGGGATGGCCAATTATGTCGCCTGCGTCTTTTCTGACGCGCCGCTACAGCAGGGCGGCTCGGCTGGCGCAGCGTACGGCGGCGCTGGTCGTCGTGGTCCCAGTGGCATGGCCTCGCTGATGCCCGCTTTCGGCTTCTACGGCGCCAATACGTCGTACGCGCTGGCTGCTCGTCGATACATGGAGCGCTACGGCATCACCAACAACGATCTCGGCCGCGTCTCCGTCACGCAGCGTCGATACGCCGTTGACAATCCCCACGCCACGATGCGCCAGCCACTGACGCTCGAGGACTACCACAACTCGCGCTGGATCGTGGACCCGTTCCACCTGCTCGATTGCTGCCTGGTCTCCAACGGCGCGGTGTGCACGATTGTGACGACTGCTGACCGAGCCCGCGATTTACCGTCGTCGCCCGCCTACATCTGGGGAATGGGACAGGGGCATCCCGGCAACCTGCCACACGCTGAGGTAGAGACCGGCACGACATCGGGCGCGGTCATCGCCGGCGAGACGGCGTTCAAGATGGCCGGCGTCGGGCCGGATGACGTGGACATCTGTGAGTTCTACGACTGCTACACCTACACGGTCCTGCGCACGATCGAGGACTACGGTCTGGCCAAGCCGGGCGAAGCAATCGGCCTCTACCCCGAAGATCCTGCTGATCCTGAGGCCGAGCTACCACTGATCAACACCGGCGGTGGTCAGCTCTCGTCCTACTACATGTGGGGCATGACCCCGGTCTCTGAAGGGGTGATCCAAGCCCGTGGCTCCGGTGGCGACCGCCAGATCGCCAAGCATGACATCGTCCTGTGCTCGGGCAATGGCGGCACGCTCGACACGCATGGCACGCTCATCCTCTCGCCCAACGCCAACTAGGAACACTCGAACGTCAATGGCATACGACAAGCCGCTTCCCAACCCTGACGAGAACACCCAGCCATTCTTCGACGGCCTCAAGGAGCACAAGCTCCTGCTGCAATACTTCCCCTCGGCCGATCACTATCAGTACCCGTACAGCGACCGCTGCTACAAGGACTGGTCGACCGATTGGGAATGGCGCGAGTCCGCTGGCAACGGCGAGGTCTATACCTGGGTGCGCATGCATCAGCTCTACCACCCGTCGTGGAAGGCGGAGATTCCCTACACGCTCGCGGTCGTGCAACTCGATGAAGGCCCACGGATGCATACCAATCTGGTCAACGTTGGGCCTGACGACGTCCACGTCGGAATGAGAGTCAAAGTCGCCTTCGATGACATCACGGACGAGTTCACTCTGCCCAAGTTTGAGCCCATATAGCAGTCCCTCTGGGTACTGACAAGCGCGTTGCGTTTCCTCTATCCTTCCGCCACCGGTTCGGACGGATCACACGCGGAGTAAGGAGACGCACAATGATCGAGATGCTCGTCAACATCGGCAAGCGAGTACCACTGTCCTTGGTGTTGGTTCTGCACTGGGGCCTGTTCTGGCTCTTCAACGGAATCGACAAGTTCGCGAACAACAACTTTGGCGTCACGTTCAGTGCCGCCCTGCAGAACAACCTCCTACCCAACATCGGCATCGGTTCGCCCGAGGACCCCAACTCCGGTCTCGCCGACGCCATGGCCTACATCGTCGGTATTGCCGAGCTCGGGCTGGGCGTGGTCTTCCTGATCACCGTCGGGCTGTTCGTGCAAAAGCACGAGCATCGCTGGGATATGGCCAACATTGGCCTGACCCTCAGCGTCCTGATGTTCGCCGTCCTCTCCTTCGGCACGATCATCCTGGGCGGTCGCGATCCACTGCTCCAGCACGGTGTGTTCATCGGCACGCTATTGCTCACCGCCATCACCCTGCGACACTTTCACAGCACCGAATCTGAATAGAGCCACAACGAAGCCCAGCAGATGAGCGCTCTCCTCCGGGAGAGCGAACAACGCGCCCTGCTCATTGAGCGGGGCGCTGTCGTTTGGGTTGGTAACGGAACAAGCAACGCCGCAACCGTAGCGCGGTTGCTTGCGTCGTCATACGCGATAGGCGGGTAGAATTGGAGCCAACCGATCACGCACTCAGCGTCCAGGAGTCGAACCATTGGCAGTGGCGATATTCGCAAGTGAGACTCGCACCGCTGAGGCGGTTGTCTGATGGCCTCGGTTCCAGGTTCGCGAGCGCCACTCGATGGCGTTCGCGTCGTTGATTTCACCTGGATCGTCGCCGGACCGACCTGTACCCGCTTGCTGGGTGATCTCGGCGCGGAAGTGATCCGCGTCGAGAACGAGCAGACCCTGGACTCGATCCGCTTCGGTCGACCACATCCCAAGGGATTCCAGCCGCCCGACTCCGGGGCGATGTTTAACTGGCTCGATCGCAACAAGCGCTCGATCACCGTGAACGCTCGTCATCCCGACGGACTGGACCTGATCAAGCGCTTGATCCGGGTGTCGGACGTGGTGGTTGAGAACTACTCATCCCGAATCCTCGAGAGTTGGGGACTGAGTTTTGAGGAACAGCGCGCCGAGAACCCTGCGATCATCTATGTCTCGCTCTCAGGTTTCGGGCACTCTGGCCCTCAGCGCGACTACTCGACCTGGGGCCCAACCGCGCAGGCATTGAGCGGGCTGACTTCGATGTCCGGAATGCTGGAAGCGCCTGAGCCGGCAGGCTGGGGCTACTCCTACCTCGATCACATGGCAGGCTTCACCGCCGCTGCGGCGATCACGGCAGCGCTCAAGCATCGACGCGACACGGGGCAGGGACAGTGGATTGATCTATCGCAAGTCGAGACCGGCATGGTGTTGACCGGGCCAGCGACCCTGGATTTCACCGTCAACGGGCGACGCTATCGAGACACCGGTCACCCGCCCGGCAACCGCTCCGTCTGGCCGCAGGCCGCTCCGCACAACACCTACCCCACCGCCGGCGACGATAACTGGATCATGATCACCTGCACGTCTGACGCCGAGTGGGAAGCCTTCTGCGAGATCAGCGACCACCCCCACTGGCGTACCGATCGTCGCTTTGCCACGCTGCCCGCTCGCCTGCGCCATCAGGATGAGCTCGACGAACAGATCGGTTCCTGGACTGCCGGACAGGATGGCCGCGCCCTGATGCAGCGTTTACAGAACGCAGACGTTCCCGCTGGCGTGGTGCAGAACGGCGTTGATCTGGTCATCAACGACCCACAGATGAACGCGCGCGAGTGGACCGTCACACGCGACCACCCGATCATTGGCGAACATCTGACGGATGGTCTGCAGATCCGCTTCTCGCGCACCCCTGCGCACCGTGATCGGCCGGGGCCGCGCCTAGGTGAGGCAAACCAGTACGTCTTTGGTGAGCTGTTAGGCCTCAGCGATGAACGCATTGCTGAGCTGCAGCTGAACGGCGCGATGGGCTAGCGATGGGACCGCTCGACGGCGTCAGTGTGCTTGATTGTTCCGACCCGAAGGGGCATTTCGCCGGCAAGCTGCTCGCCGGTCTGGGTGCGGAGGTGATTAAGATCGAGCCGCCGCAGGGAGACGTCGGGCGTAGTTACGGCCCGTTCCTCAACGACCAACCCGGACCCGAGCGCAGTCTGTACTGGTGGTACTACGCCGCCGGCAAGCAATCGCTGGCGCTCGATCTCCACAGCGCGGACGGACTCGAGATCTTTCTGCAACTTGCCGCTGAAGCGGATGTGGTGCTGGAGACGTATCAGCCTGGCCGTGATCGTCCCTTCGATCCGACAGCGCTGTCCGACTACTATCCCGAGCTGATCGTGGTCAGCCTGACGCCATTTGGCCAGACCGGTCCCTGGCGCGACCATGCCTGGTCCGACGCCGTCGGTTTGGCGCTTGGCGGGCCAATGGGTAGCTGCGGTTACGACAACATTCCCGGCACACCTCCGATCCGACCAACCGAGCATCACGCTAGCCACATCGCTGGATACTTCGCAGTCAGCGGGATCTGCACGGCGTTGTATGAGCGTCAACAGAGCGGACTCGGACAACACCTCGATATCTCGATGCACGAGTGCATGGGATTCACGATTGAATCCTCCGCGCCGTGGGCACTGTATGAACAACATCCGCTCATTCGCCAGGCAGGCCGACACGCCGGGCCGCAGCCGACCGAACCCTGGCAATATCCCACCGCAGACGGCCGCTTGATCAATATCTTCGGCATGCCTCGCTCGGAAGCGAGTTGGCTCGCCTTGGTCGCGTTCATTCAGGAGCGCGGGATGGGAGAGCGTCTCTCCGACTTCGAGCTGTTGGATGGTCGCAAACGCCAACTCGGGCTTCAGCAGCCTACGGTTGCCGTGATGCTCGCTGACATCGCCGAGTTCATTGCCGCGCACGACGCGGAAGAGATATACGCTGGCGCACAGGCGGCCGGAGCCGCATGGAGCATCATTCGGACTCCTGACGAGTGCCTGGCTGACGAGCACTGGCATGCGCGAGGATTTTTCGTGGATGTCGAGCACGAAGAGCGAAATCTCACCGTGACTGTTCCAGGCGCGCCGTACATCCTGAGTGAGACGCCCTGGACTCACGGTCGGCGTGCGCCGCTACTCGGCGAACATACGGCTGAGATCCTCTGTGGACGGCTGGGACTGAACGAGGAAGAACTTGGCGCATTGGTCGCCGCCGGAGTTGCACGATGAGTAACCAACCTGCCCGCCGACGTCGGCGTCGGCGACCCGCACGACCGACTGGTCAGTCCGGAGAATCGGAGGTCGGTCGCCGCTCAGCCTCCGAATCATCCCCGGAGCCAGCGGCCGAGCGGGGCCGGGGCGGAGGCAAGCGCGCCAACACGAGCGCTGAGCAACCCAGACGCCGTGGAACCATCTTCGGTATGCCGCGCCTGTCGGTCGCGCTGCTGGGTGGTTTGCTCGTTGCGATGGTCGCGGTGTTTGCCATGCAGCTCATCTTCCCGCCCGAGGACGTGGTTGAGGTGCAGGGCGTCCAGAGCTTCCCGGACCAGGGGCGTCGACACCTGCAGGACGGTGAAACCTTCGACGCATCCAATTCCTCGCCGCCAACTTCTGGGCCTCAGCTTGCTGAAGCGCCCGCTGCTGACGTCTATCTGCCGGATGATGAGTTCATTCCTGAGCCTGCCGAGATGCTGCCGCTGCTCGAGCGTGGCGGCGTGGTGATTTACTACGACCCTGATTTCTACACCAGCACCGAGGATCTGGGAGGTCTACTCGGAGCGATGCAAAGCCTGCGCCAGTTCCGAGACCGTCTCGCTGCTGTCCCGATCACAGGCCTTGCCGATCAACATGGTGGAGCGACCATCGTCGCCGCAGCCTGGCGGACTCTGTTGGCCATCAATCAGTGGGATGCCACAGGCGATGAGCAACTCACGGCATTTCTCCAGCCCGCGCCGGCCGGATATTACGACCGCTATCGACTCGAGCGTGATGCTCTTGCCGTGTCCTCAGGAAGCTCATCCGAATGAGAAAGCTCGATCGGCGACTGTTGGTCGTGACTACACTGTCGCTGGTCGCACTGGTTGTGTCCGCCTGCGGTGGCGGATCGAGCGATGGCCAGGTCGAGGTCAACATCCGTGACCTCCCCCAACTTGAGGTCTATGACAACGAACACACGACAGAAGGTCAGTTTCATCTGCCCGGCAATCAATCGGCCTCCTACACCGTCTACCCTCCCTATGGCGAAGAACATTCTCCGTTCCCGCTGACCTGTGGCATCTACAGTTCTACACCGCTGTTCGAGATGGTGGTCCATGCGATGGAGCATGGCGCCGTGGTCCTCTGGTACACGCCAAATGTTCTCAGCGTTGACGACATCGCGCTGTTGACGGATATTTCTACCGAACATCTCAACGACAACGACTATGTGATTCAGGCGCCGTACGGTGGGCTCGGCGTGCCATTGATGCTCGTCTCCTGGGGAGTACGGTTGCCGCTGGGCAGCGTTGATGAAGACATCATCGATCAGTTCTTCGACGAGTTTCACGATGACGCCCCGGAACCGCTCGCGGCCGGTGGCTGCGTGACTGCCCGTTAGTGATCTGGATTGAGACTCACAAGCGTGACGAACTCCAACCCACATCCACTGGATCACATCTTTCATCCGCGAGGCGTCGCGGTTGTCGGCGCATCGCGCGACAGTCGCAGCGCCCGCGGGCCAGGCGGCTGGGTGCAGTCGCTCCGCGACGCCGGGCAACCGAACATCTATCCAGTCAATCCAAAGGCTGACGTGATTGACGGTCTGACCGCATATGCGCGCCTGACCGATATTCCCGGCCCGGTCGATCACGTCATCAGTGCGATCCCTGCTGCGTATGTGCTGCCAATGATCGAGGATGCGGCCGCTAAGGGCGTGCGCTCGATCCATCTGTTCACTGCCGGATTCGCCGAAACCGGTATGGCCGACCGTCTGGAACTGCAACAGCAGCTGAAAGCCCGCGCCGCCGAACTGAACATTCGTCTGATCGGTCCCAACTGCATGGGACTGTACGTTCCCGATGGCCGCGTGTCCTTTGCCCAGCAACTACCGCAAGAGTCAGGGCCGGTCGCCTTCTTCTCGCAGTCCGGCACCAACGCCAGCGACGCCGCCTACAACGGCGCGGTGCGTGGGCTGCGATTCTCCAAGGTGGTCTCATTCGGTAATGCCATCGATATCTCCGCCGCCGAGCTGCTTGACTATGCAGCGTCCGATCTGCAGACCGAGATCATCGGCGCATACATCGAGGGTATGCACGACGCGCGTGACTTCTTCCGCTCGCTGCGGACTGCTGCGCGCTCCAAGCCGGTAGCAATCCTCAAGGGTGGGCTGCTGCCCTCGGGTAGTCGGGCCACGCAGTCACATACGGCGTCGCTGGCTGGTTCCGGCGAGCTTTGGGCGGCAGCCGCGCGACAGGCGAACGCGGTCCTCGTCCACAACATGCAGGAAATGGTCGACATGCTGGTCGGCTGGCGCTTCAGAGCTACACCGACCGGACCTCGAATAGGGCTGGTAGTCGGTGGTGGCGGCGTCTCCGTACAGGGAGCCGATGATGTCGAGCGCGAAGGCTTGGAGTTGCCGGCCCTGAGCGATCAAACCCTGAGTCGGCTCGCCGAAGTCACCCCTGTCGCCGGTACCGGTATCCGCAACCCCGTCGACACCATGTCGCTCTGGGACGGTCGCAGCCTGATCCCGACGCTCGAAGCCGTCGCGGAGGATCCGAATATCGACGCGATCATCCTGCAGGTCGGCATGAACTGGGGTGTCGATCACTTCGAGCTGGAGAACATGAACGCGCGGCGGTTGATGATCGCGTCCATCGCCGAAGCGCAGGCACGCCACCAGATCGCGTTGTCAGTGGTGGTGCCAATGTTCTTCGACCACGCCGCGGGCAGAGCTAACGCCGAGATGGCGCGAATGGTCTCAGAGGCGGGTCTGCCGTTGTACTACAGCATCCGCGACGCGGCACGCGCCATGAGACGCCTGCTCACCTGGCAAACGCGCCGCACTGAAAGGGCGACTCCATGAGCAACCAGACCACTGACATCTACGAAGTCATGCAGACCCAGCGCGCCATCCGACGCTGGACCGACCAGCCAGTCGATCCTGTGGTGATCGAGCGCATCATCCAGGCTGGCTGTTGGGCGCCCAGCGGGAGCAATTTGCAGCCCTGGGGATTCATCGTCGTTACCGATGACGGCAAGCGCGAGCGCCTGGCTGCTGCGATCCGCGAGTCCTTCGCTTCCCGGTTCGGGGACAACCGCCCGAATCCGGATGAGATTCCTGATCCGACGCAGCGACGCATGCTCAAGGGCGCGTTTAATCTGTTCGACGACTTCGCCGCCGCGCCGGTCTGGATCATTCCCTGTCTGGTGCGCGCGCAGTCGCCAGCGCCGACCGGCCTGCTCGCTGGTAGCAGCATCTATCCCAGCATCCAGAACATGATGCTTGCCGCGCGAGCCGAGGGTCTCGGCACCGTGCTCACCACTCCACAAGACGGAATTATGGACGAGCTGCGAGCAGAACTGAGCATCCCTGAGAACGCACTGCCCGTAGCCATGATTCCCATGGGGCATCCTGCCGCCAACTTCGGTCCCGTTACCCGTCAGCCGCTGGAGAACTTCCTGCACTGGAACGGCTGGAACGACTAGCCAACCCTGATGCCTCCCGTTCGTCGCAGGTTTTCCATCCGCAAGGCTTCGGC
>RKRS01000025.1 GCA_007571275.1 Dehalococcoidia bacterium | reverse complement strand
TGCTCAAGATCAGGATGATGAACAGCAGCAGCAAGCGATGCAGCAGCAACAGCAAGCGATGGCCGCTGCTCGCTCGTACGGTGGCACGCTCAAGTTCTCGACGCCCGCCGCCACGCACGACTTCTTCGACCCGCACCGCGGCGTCTTTGGCCCCACCCAGTATTGGATGGGGTTCTACATGAACTACATGATCCGCTGGGCCAGCAAGGAAAAAGGGATCATGGAGGCGGACATCACCTCCTTGCCCGAAACGCCGGACGGCGAGACCTACATCTTCAACGTCGACCGCGGCGCCCGCTTCTGGGATCGGTACCCGACCGAGGGCGGCCGCGATGTGACGGCTCAGGACATCGAGATCAACTTCCAGCGCCAGATCGAGGCGTTGGACGCGGAAGGCAACCCCGACGCCCGCTTCCGTGGCCAGGACGCCTTCAAGAAGACGTCCTCGATGGAGGTGCCTGACGACACGACCTTCATCGCGCGCACGGCCGGCCCCGACGCTACCTATCTGGGCGGCACGATCCTGCGTCCCTTCTCCTGGATCACGTCGCCTGAAGGCATCCAGGAGTTCGGTACCCGCTGGCGTGACGAGACCGCGAACGTCGAACTCTCATCGGGCACCGGACCGTACGTTCCCCAGGCCGACGACCCGGACAGCGGCATCTACCGCGAGCGCAGCCCGAGCTACGGGAAGAACGGCCCGGACGGCGGTCAGCTGCCGTATCCGGACGCGGTTGAATTTGTCAACCTGACTGACGCCACCGCTGTCGACGCCGCCTATCGCGGCAAGGGCATCGACATCGGCGGATTCCCGCTTTCATCGGTGCAGGTCGAAGAGCTCTCCGGCGACTTCCCCGACCACCCCGTCGAGGAAGGCGCATTCGGTTTCACAATCGTCACCGTGATGGGTACCTACGAGCCTGGCTGGGAAGGCTCGGACGGACTTGGCAACCCCTACCTCGACCGTCGCTTCGCCTACGCGATGCAGGTTGCGGTCGACCGCGACTTGCTGATCGACGCCGTCTATCTGGGAGCGGCGAAGCCCTCAGCGACGCACTACTGCCCCTGGTTCAGCACCTACTGGACGATTCCGCCGGAGGAGCTGCGCACCGTGCCGGGCTTCCGCCTCAACCGCGAGGAGGACATCCAGCTGTGCCGCGAACTGATCGCCGCATCCGGCTTCGACACCGAGCGCACCGTGACGATCTACATCCCTGACCTCTGGGAGCAGACCTACCCTGGCATCTCCGAGACGACGCGCAACATGTACAACGAGGCGGTCGGATTCAATGTCGAGCTGGACATTCAGCCGTACACCGTGATGCAGGACCGCTACGACAACAAGACGTTCCCCGGCCGCGCGCCGACCTGGACGAACCCGCCGGCTGACCTCGACCCAACCGCGCAGTTCACGCTGTCGCTCAAGGTTGGCGGCGCTTCCAACCTGACGCAGTACAGCTACGCGCCGGTTGAAGAAATCGTCGACGGCATGCAGGTCACGCTCGACACCGAGCAGCGCCGCGACATGGCGCTCAAGGTGCAGCGCATCGGCCTCGGCGTCGATGAGGAGCACGGCCTGGAAGGCATCTTCGGCTGGTTCGGCGTCATGAACGGCATCGCCCCGACGATTTGGTGGCCGTACGTGAACCGTCCCGACGACACCTGGCAGTTCGCGCACGATTCGCATAACTTTGACACGGTCTGGCTGGACTCCAGCCACCCGGACTTCCCGGCCTAGGTTGACATACGCGACGCCGCAGCCTGAGCGTGGAGCTCCGTACGAACCCCGTGCGGAGCTCCACGCTTCCCGCTCGCAGCACCCCTGAGGCCGGAGCGCCGCATGCAGAAATACATCATCCGACGCCTCCTGCTCGTGATTCCCACGTTGTGGCTGGTAATCTCGATCCTCTTCTTGGTGCTCAACGCGTTGCCGGGTGACTACGTCACGATCAAGCTCGCGAATCTCGAAGCATCGGGAGCGACCAAGATCGAGGCGGAGATTGTTGGGGAGCTGGAGATCGAGCGCACGTTGCACCGTGTGGTTGGCGGCGACACGCTGGAATCGATCGCGTTGCAGTACGGCGTTGAGCCGAGTGTGATTCTCGACAACAACCCAAACCTCGATGCTGATAGCGAGCTGCGGCCGGGCGCCACGATTATCGCGATCGATGGACAGCTGCTTTCAATCATCTCGAGAGAGGCGAGGCTGGCCCTACCCGAAAACACTGAAGACGGCATTGTGCTCTTACAGGAACGCAATCCCGTTATCGCGTTCGGTACCTTTAGCGGCGAGCTCTTTGCTCCGGCTGGCGCCATTCTGACGTTGCGCGAGAGCACGACGTTGCGCGAACTGGCAGCGGTCAATCGAGTCTCCCCCGAGGATTACATGAACGTGAACCTCGAGGGCACGCCAGCGAACGAGGACGGGACGCTGACCGTAGATACGCCGCTGCTGCCGGGTCAGAAGTACATCTCGCCGACGCGAGAGATCACAGAAGCGAGCATCAAGAATCAGCTGGGCATTGACAAGCCGCTGGGACAGCAGTACATCGAGTACCTCTGGGACACGATCCGCTTCCAATTCCGACCCTCGTTCCAGACCAACGAGCCGTCGATGGATATCTTCCTGCGGACATTGCCGCGCTCGCTGCACCTGAATGCTTACGCATTGGTCGTGGCGGTGATTGTGGCGCTACCCGTCGGGGTGCTATCTGCGATCAGGCAGGACCAGTGGTTGGACTATGGCCTGCGAGGCTTTGCCATCCTGGCGTTGGCAGCGCCGGCATTCTGGATTGCCACGATGATGATCTTTGTCGTCTCGCCCGGCGGCATCTTTGACGGAGGGCTGTGGTCGATTCCGCTGACGGATGAGAGCGCGCGGAGCATATTCTCATCAGTGGAAGGATTCTTCGCCTTGTACACCATTCCTGCCGTGGCGGGCGGAATTGCCGCCGGCGCGGGGCTGATGCGGATTACCCGCTCGGAGCTGCTCGAGGTCCTGCGGCAGGACTATGTGCGGACGGCGTGGTCGAAGGGGTTGCGAGAGCGAGCGGTCATTCGACGCCACGCGCTACGCAACGCGCTGGTGCCAGTGCTCAGCGTCTTCGGTCTGCAGTTGGCCGCGCTGGTCGGCGGCAATATCATTCTGGAAGTCCTGTTCAACATCCCCGGCATCGGCCTGATGCTGTTGCAGCGCTTGTACCAGGCGGATATTCCGGTCGTCCAAACCGCCGTCTTCTTCCTGGCGCTGTTTGTGATCATCGTCAACATCGTGATCGACGTCAGCTACGCGCTGATCGACCCGCGCATTCGCTATTCCTAGCGCCTGCACCCAGGGAGAACGTCAGCAGATGAGCGAACAGCCAGGGCAGAGTGAACAACTCGGTGACTTCGCCGCCACCGAAGGTCTGCGAGTAGAGCGGGCGTCAGGGCCTCGTCGGGTCTTCGAGAACTTCCGCACGTTTATGGTGACCAAGCGGCTTGGCGCGGCCGGGCTGCTGCTGGTGGTGTTCTGGAGCGTGATCGCGATTGGTACCGTCGGCGATGGCGGCGGCTGGCTGGGCCTCGGACGCTATGACTCGCGCGATGTGTTCGAGATTGCCTCCTCGAAGTACGCCGACGACAAGATCGCGAACGCGCTTGACGGCATGAGCACGGATGCTTCCGACGCTGATCTGCGGTCGTTGCTGAGCGACACAGAGGTCTATGGTCAACCAGCGGTCGACGTGGGCGTCGAGGGCGAGATGGTGACCTATGCGCTCGACCGAATTGCGCAGGGAACGCTGCTCGATTGGCTGGTCGAAGAGGAACAGATCGAGATTCGGGATGGGACGATCGTAGACGTCGATAGCCTGCTGGCGGCCGGGACGGATAATCCGTTGATCACGGCGTCGCTGCTGGGGCCGTCAAGCAAGCATTGGTTTGGCACCGACCGGGCCGGACACGATCTGTTCTCGCGCGTGTTCGAAGGCGCGCGCCTGTCGCTCTACATCGGCTTCTTCGCCACCCTGATCGGCGTCATCGCGGGCACGGTGACCGGGCTGGTCTCGGGTTCCTTCGGTGGCAGCATTGACTTGATCATCAATCGCATCCTGGACGCGGTGCAAAGCTTCCCGCCGATTGCATTCCTACTCCTGATCGCATCGATCACCGACCCGTCGGCGCTGTGGGTGACATTGTCGCTGTCTGTGCTGGGCATTGCGCCGACGAATCGGATTGTGCGCGGCAGCGTTATCCAGATTCGGGAGATGCCTTACGTCGAGGCGGCGCGCACGATTGGCGCCTCGTCAGGTCGAATCATGGGCTTTCACATTCTGCCCAATATCTTCGCGCCACTGATCGTCATCTTCTCGATCACGATTGGCGCGTTCATCCTCGCCGAGGCGGCGCTCAGCTTCCTTGGCTTGGGTACGCTCGATGTCTCCTGGGGCAAAATGATCGCTGATGGCCGACAATTCATCGTCTACTCGCCCTGGACTTCGTTGTGGGCAGGCCTGGCGCTGACATCGCTCGTCTTCGGCTTCAACGTGCTCGGTGACGCGCTCAGAGATGTCCTCGATCCGCGTCTGCGCGGCAGCCGCTAGCAGCCCGCTCC
>RKRS01000206.1 GCA_007571275.1 Dehalococcoidia bacterium | reverse complement strand
CTGGGGGAGGTGTCACGAAGTGACGGAGGGGGCTCCGATGCCCGACACCGAGACACTGTTCCCTAGCTTCCGCGAGCACAAGGCCGGGCCGATCTTCGCCCGCGTGGGTGGCTCGGGATCACCGCTGCTGCTGTTACACGGCTACCCGCAGACAGGCGCGATGTGGCACAAGATCGCGCCCGGACTGGCCGAAGAACACACCGTGGTCGTCGCCGATCTGCTGGGGTACGGCGCCAGCGACACCCCGCCTGGCGATGGCGGCGGCGAAGCCTACTCCAAGCGGGCGATGGCGCGGTACATGGTCGATCTGATGGCTGACCTCGGCTTCGACCGGTTCTCGCTCGCCGGGCACGACCGTGGTGGACGCGTCTCCTATCGGCTCGCGCTCGATCACCCCGAGCGAGTTGAGCGGCTGTCCTTGCTCGACATCATCCCCACCGCCGAGCAGTTCGAGCAGATGGGTATCGCCGGTGGCTTGGGTGGCTTCCACTGGTACTTCCTCGCCCAACCCGCGCCGCTGCCCGAGACGCTGATCAACGGCGCGCCCGATTTCTTCCTCAAGCGGATGCTGGGCAGCTGGGCCGGTGAGGATGATCAGACCGTCTTCACCGAGCCCGCGATGGTCGAATATCTCGCCGCCGCCAACGACCAGGAAACGGTCCGCGCCTGGTGCGAGGACTATCGCTCCGGCGCCAGATTCGATCTCCGACTCGACCGCGCCGACCGCTCAGCGGGCAAGAAGATCACGTGTCCGCTGTTCGTGATCTGGGGCGCCGGTCGTCAGCCCAACCGACGCGGCCGCTTCATGGCGACCTGGCATCGTTGGGCGACCGATGTCACGGGCGTCGGCCTGCCTTGCGGCCACTTCCTGCCCGAGGAGTTGCCCAACGAGACCGAAGCAGCGCTCACAGACTTCTTCGCCGACTGATCTCACAGTCCCACGAGTACGCTCAGATCAACGCAGCACAGACACCTGAACCGTCCGAGGAGCAGCCAATGGATTCCGTCACGACCTTCAGCGGCACTGGCCTGCCGCTCGACCGCGCTGATGTCGATACTGACCAGATCATTCCAGCCAAGTACCTCAAGCGGATCGAGCGCACCGGTTACGGGCCGTTCGCCTTCGAGGCCTGGGCCAAGGACCCGGACTTCGTGACCAATCAGCCGCAGTATCAGGGAGCCAGCGTACTGCTGGCCGGGCCCAACTTCGGCTGCGGATCATCACGCGAGCACGCGGTCTGGGCGATCCAGGGCATGGGTGTCAAGGCCGTCATCGCGCCCAGTTTCGCTGACATCTTCCGCAACAACTCGGCCAAGATGGGACTGCTCACCATTCAGTTGCCCCAACCGGACGTCGAGGAGCTGATGCGACTGGTCGAGTCGGAGTCCAGCACGCCGATCACGGTCAATCTTGAGGAGCAGACGGTTACTGCTCCTGGCGGCTGGATTCGCTCCTTTGATATCGCTCCGTTCGTCAAGCACTGCCTGATCAACGGACTCGATGACATCTCGCTCACCCTCGAACACGACGACCTGATCTCTGAATACGAGGCCGGTCGTCCCTCGACGAAACCAGTGACCGCCTAGTACATGTGCTCCTGATCCCCCCAGTCCTCCCGCCTTCGCGGGAGCAAGCTCTACGGGACAGCTTCCCCCAGAGGGGGAAGCGAGGATCCAGAGACGGGACTCCTCGTGGAATGTCTGACCGCGCTGAACCTGTGCGTGCTGCGGTCCGTATCCTGATTAGGAGCGCAAGCGCCGCTACCAATTCAGGAGGACACCATGTGCGACCGTCCAACCCCATCGCTCGCCGACACACTCGCCAACCTGCGCAGCGCTGACTCGCCGCTCGAGGCGATGCGCGGGATGCTCAGCAACACCTGGATTAAGCTGCGAAGACGCGACAACTGCTGCGGCAACTATGGCGATCCTGGCTGTTGAGTCTCGGCAGAGCGCGTTCAGGATGAACGCTCAACAGACGATCAGAACAATCAGGACTGAATAACATGGCTCACTTTCGGATTGCGCTGTTGCCTGGCGACGGGATCGGTGGCGAGGTGATTGCGCAGGCAGTCCGCGTGCTCGACGCCGTTGGCGGTCGGTTCGACCACTCATTCGAGTACAGCGAGGATCTCGTCGGCGGCGCCGCGATCGACGCGCACGGCGTCGCGCTGCGTGAGGAAACTCTGGACATGTGCCGCGCCCAGGACGCAGTGCTGTTCGGAGCCGTCGGCGGACCGAAGTGGGACGATCCCAAAGCGTCGGTCCGACCTGAGCAGGCCATCCTCGGTCTACGCAAGGGGTTGGGCCTGTTCGCCAACATTCGCCCGGTCAAGATGCTGCCCATCCTTGCCGATGCGACTCCGCTGAAGCGCGAGACGGTCGAGGCGGTTGATATGGTCGTGCTGCGTGAGCTCACCGGCGGGATCTACTTCGGCGAGCCGCAGCGACGCTGGGAGGAGGAAGGTCAGCGCAAGGCGGTCGACACGCTGGCCTACGCCGAGCATGAGGTCGAGCGCATCGTGCGGCTCGGTTTCGAGACCGCTCGTGGCCGACGCAAGCTACTCACGTCCGTCGACAAGGCCAACATTCTCGACACTTCTCGAATGTGGCGCGAGATCACCGAAGAAGTCGCCAGAGACTACCCCGACGTCACGCTCGAGCATCGCCTGGTCGACGCCTGTGCCATGGACCTGATTCGCCACCCGTCTTACTTCGACGTGATCGTGACCGAGAACATGTTTGGCGACATCCTCACCGATGAAGCGTCGATGCTCGCCGGCTCAATGGGCATGCTGCCTTCCGCGTCGCTGGGCGCAGCCGACGACGGTTCAACGCTCGGTCTCTACGAGCCCATCCATGGCACGGCGCCCGATATCGCTGGTCAGGGCATCGCCAATCCGATGGCGATGATTCTGAGCGCCGCGCTCATGCTGCGCTACTCGCTCAGTCTCGAGGCGGAAGCCGCGGCGATTGAGGATGCTGTCACCCAGACCCTGGCCGCTGGCCACCGCTCAGCCGATCTGGCCGGCGAAGGCGACGAGGCGCTCGGCACCGAGGCGCTCGGCAGCCTGATCAGCGCCGCCGTCACAGACGGTTAAGTTCGTAGAGTTCGCCCATGCCCATTCAGCGTCTGCTCGTCGCCAATCGTGGCGAAATCGCCATCCGCGTGCTTCGCACCACTACCGAGCTTGGTATCGGCACGGCTGCGATCCATTCCTCCGACGACGCTTCCTCAGATCACATCCAGCACGCCGAGACCGTCGCTCCGCTCGACGGCGTCGGGCCAGCGGCGTACCTCGATATCGCTTAGATCATTGAGCGCGCGCGTGCGTACGACTGCGACGCGATTCATCCGGGCTACGGATTCCTCGCCGAAAACGCCGACTTTGCCCAAGCCTGTGAGGAGGCCGGCATCACGTTCGTCGGGCCGTCGCCAGCGGCATTGGCGTTGTTCGGCGACAAGGCGCGCGCTCGCGCTCTGGCTGCAGCGCACGACGTGCCTGTCCTGAGCGGCACCGACCACGCGGTCGACCTGGATGACGCGCGAGCCTTCTTCGACCAACTCGGTGGCCGTCCGATGGTGATCAAAGCGATCGCCGGCGGAGGTGGACGCGGCATGCACGCGATCAACGACGACAGCGAGATCGCGGAAGCGTTCGAGCGTTGCACACGCGAGGCGCAGGCCGCCTTCGGCAACGGAGCGTTGTTCGTTGAGCGCTTCATTCCCCGCGCGCGACATATCGAAGTCCAGATCGTCGGTGATCAACACGGCAGCGTCTCCCACATCGGCGAACGTGAGTGCACGGTGCAACGGCGATACCAGAAACTGATCGAGATTGCTCCCTCGCCGACCTTGTCGGACGATCTGCGCCAGCGCATCACCGCTGCAGCGATCAAGCTTGCCACCGCCGGTGGCTACTCGAATTTGGGAACGTTTGAGTTTCTCGTTGACGCCGAGACCAATGATGAATTCGCCTTCATCGAGGCCAACGCTCGACTCCAGGTTGAACACACCGTCACCGAGGAGGTAGCTGGCCTCGATCTCGTCGAATGCCAGCTGCGCATCGCAGAAGGCGTGAGCCTCGAGGCGCTGGGCATTGAGTCACCGCCGCAACTGCGCGGCTATGCGATCCAGGCGCGAGTCAATCTGGAGCGGATGCGTGAAGATGGCGAGGTACGACCTGCCGCCGGCGCGCTGAGGACCTTTCGTCCACCAGCAGGGCCCGGCGTCCGAGTCGATACCTATGGCTACAGCGGATACGCAGCCAACCCCAACTTCGACTCACTCATCGCCAAAGTCATCACGCGACACCCGAGCAGCAACTTCAACGACGCCGTTCGTCGCGCTCAGCGGGCTGTTGGCGAGTTCCAGCTCGAAGGTCCCGACTCCAACCTTGCCTTCCTGAGCAATATCCTCAACCATCCCGAGTTCATCGCTGGCGATATTCACACCCGCTGGATCGATGAGCGCGTCGACGAGCTGACCGTCGTATCTGACAATGGCGCTGACGCCTCGGGGCAGTCGGCATGGGCCGGCGCCAAAGTCGAAAACCGGACTGCCGATCCGCTCGCAGCGCTTGATTTCTTCCGTCAGGGCGCGTCTGCGGCGTCTCTTGATGTCAATCGCGGTCTCGAGCAGG
>RKRS01000117.1 GCA_007571275.1 Dehalococcoidia bacterium | reverse complement strand
GGCGACCAGGCCGAGCGTCTCGCCATAGAGCGGGCCGGATGGCCCAAGCGGGACGCGCGTGCCGGCGCGAGCGGCATCGTTGTGAGCGACCAGCTTGCGGTTCAGCGCCAGTAGCAGCGAGATCGCGTGTGTCGCAACCTCGTTGATGCAGTAGTCGGTGATGTTGCAGACGACGATGTCATAGTCGACGGCGGTTTGCCAGTCGATGTTGTCGAAGCCGATGCCATAGCGCACGACGACTTTGAGGTTCGGAGCAGCGTCGAAGACATCCTTGCCGACCTGTCGGTAGCCGCAGATGATGCCGTCGGCATCGGTGACGTGAGCGGGGATGTCCTGCTGCTCAAGGCTCAGGGCGACAAGCTCCGCGTCCGCTTTGGCCAGTTCGGCGGCTTCAGCGGTGTGTGGTTGCCGCTCGGGGCGAGAGTCGACGTGGTAGACCTTGTATTTCGCCATGTGGTTCTCCTCAAGCTTGGATGATTGCCGCTGAGAGCATGTCTACAGCCACGTCTGAATGCGTGATCGCGGCTGGGCGGGGATGACGGCCTTGAGACGCTGACCGTCTGGAGAGAGCCTAAACGACATCTGCTTACCAGGCTCCAACTCTGGATGCAGGATGCGCTGGAGCAGTCGGAAAGATTCGAAGCGAATCAGGGAGAGTCGCACCTGCTGCTGGTTCGCAGTCGGTCGAGCGACAAGTACCGCCTCGCTGAGTTCGTCGAATGACGCCTGTTCGACCAACAGCAGATGTTGGACGATGAGCTGCTCGACCACGTCCAACTCGATCTCGATCGGCTCAGGGCGGAATCGCTGCTTCAGTGAAGCGCTCAGGCTGGCAAGGCGTGAGGCGAAGGACACGTCAGGCCTTCAGGTAGGCGGCGATATCAGGGCCGCCCTCGGTCTGGACGATGCCTGCCTCCGCGAGCGATTCGGTTTCGGCTTCGTCAATGCCGAGCCATTCATCGAGCACGGCGGCTGTGTCCTGGCCGAAGGCGGGCGCGTAGCCATAGACGCGGCCGGGAGTGCGCGAGAGCTTGAGCGGTGAAGCGGCCATCGTCACGTCGCCGGCGACTGGATGTTGGACGGTCGTGATCATCTCGCGCGCCACGATCTGTTCCTGTTGTACCGCTTGGCCAATCGTGTTGAGCGGCCCGATCGGAATGCCGTACTGCGCGAGCGCGCTGACCCAGTGGTTTGTGCTCTGCCTGCGCGTCGCTGCGAACAACATCGGTTCGAGTTCGGCGTGGTTCTCCGTCCGTTTGAACGAGGTGTCGAAGCGTTCGTCGCCCACCAGCTCAGGCAACCCCAGTTCGGCGCAGAACAGCTCCCACTGACTGTCCACGCCCCAGGACAGAGCAACCACCATCCAGCCGTCGGCGGTTGGGAACGCCTGGAACGGAGTCGCCGAGGGGTGGCGAGTGCCCAACGGTCCGGGCTCCTGACCGGTCGAGAAGTACCGCGCTACCGCGTTTTCGAGAATGGCGATCTGACAGTCAAGCATTGAGATATCGACCGACTGTCCCTGACCGCTCTGATCGCGTTCTCGCAGCGCAGCGAGGATGCCGATCGCGGTGTACAGACCGCCGCAGATGTCCCCGATCGAGGTGCCTGGACGCGCGGGAGCTTCGCCCGGGTATCCGGTGATGCTCATAACGCCGCCCATGCCCTGGACAATGATGTCGAGCGCCGGCTTGTCCCGCCAGGGGCCGGTTTGGCCGAATCCGGACGTGGAGGCGAAGATCAGGCGCGGATTACGCTCAAGCAGCGCATGCGGGCCGATGCCCAGCTTGTCCATCACACCAGGCGTGAAGTTCTCCATGACCACATCGGCCCGGTCGACGAGACGGAGGAAGAGGTCGCGGCCCTCCGTGGAGCGCAGATTGATCGAAATGCTGCGCTTGCCGCGATTGACCGACTGAAAATACATCGATTCGTTGTTGACGAAAGGCCCGGTGGTGCGCGCGACGTCGCCATGTGGGGGACGTTCGACCTTGACGACTTCAGCGCCGAGGTCGCAGAGGATCATCGCTGCGTAGGGACCAGCCAGCACCCAGGTCAGGTCGAGAATGCGAATGCCCGCTAACGGGCCTGCTGCCGTATCAGTCATATGCCTACCTCACTAACCTGCCCGAGCCGAGCGAGCTAGATATCGCCCTCGGTCGGGTTGCTGAGTTCCGTGTCCTCGACCAGCCACCGCAGCGGCTCACCCTTGCTCAGGCGAGAGAGGTTTTCGAGGAAAAAGTCTGTCGTGCGTTGGTACGACGCATCCACATGGCACGAGTCGTGTGGTGTGATGACGCAGTGAGGCGCGTCCCATAGCGGCGAATCAGGCGCCAATGGTTCGTAGGGCGCCACATCGAGCACGGCCGCGCCGATTTGGCCCGAACGCAGCGCCGTCAGCAGCGCATCATGGTCGACGACGCGTCCGCGCGAGACATTAATCAGCATCGATTGCGGCTTCATCGCCGCCAGCGCCGCCTGGTCGATCAGGTTCAGGGTGGCGTCAGTCAGTGGGCAACAAAGCACAACATAATCGCTGTCCGCCAATAGCTCGTATAGCCGATCCGGTTGTAGGTGTGTGTGCAGGTTGGGATCGTGCGGTGGACGGCGCTTGGTGCCGATCGTGCGCATTTCGAACGCCGCCGCGCGCTTCGCAATCGCCGCGCCGATCGCCCCATACCCTACGATTCCCAGCGTTTGGCCAGCCAGTTCGGTCGACTCGATTGGCTGCCAGCGATGGGCGGCCTGATTCTCGGCATGTCCGGGTAGCGACTTGGCGCGACTGAGGATATGCGCAAAGACGTACTCAGCGATTGGCCCGCCGTGCACTCCGGGCGCATTCGTGAGCATGGCCCCGGATGCGATCAGATCGGCGTAGAACGCATGATCAACGCCGGTGCTGGCGGTTTGCAGCCAACGCGGTGGACGCTCGGACAACAGCGTAATCAACGAGCGCAGCGATTCGGGCAGGTAGTACATGTCTTCGGACAGGAAGAATCCGTCCAGATCAGCAGGATCATCCGACCATGACCCGTCAGGATGCAGCGTGATCAACGCGACGCCGGGAGCGGCTGAACGTAGCGCCTCGGCCGAACGTCTGATCAGTTCTGCGGTCACACCGATCCGCAGCTGTGTACTCGACACGGTTGCTCCCTTCGGCTCGACGCGCTGCAGCGCAGCGCACTGCTGATAGGGTAGGGCGGCTGGTATGTCTGTTCCCGATCACCCGTCGGCTGCACGCCAACAACTACCGCGTTTCATGCGGCGCGGAGTGTTCCGCCGTGTGTTTGCCGGCTGGTGGATCGCAGCGGCGGCATCGATGTCGTCGTTTGCAGCCGTATCGTTCTTCAATCCGGTGC
This sequence comes from Dehalococcoidia bacterium, assembly GCA_007571275.1. Classification (GTDB taxonomy): domain Bacteria; phylum Chloroflexota; class Dehalococcoidia; order Bin125; family Bin125; genus Bin125. The sequence goes on along the minus strand of RKRS01000117.1, from coordinate 1,342 downwards.
TCGGAGCAATCACGCCAGAGTTGCAGGTCGAGTACGGCTGGAGCACCGCCTCGATTGCCTTGACGATGGTGATCGGCGGCGTTGGCGGTGGGGTGATCGCCACGTTTGTGGGACCGATCGCTGATCGTTATGGGCCGCGCTGGTTGTTGTTCGGTTCGGTGGGCGCGGTAGCGGGACTGCTCTTCGCCCTGGGGTTCATCTCGGATTTCTGGCAGTTCCTACTGATTTGGGGTGTGGGACGCGGAATCACGGTGGCGGTGATCGATATCGCCGTCGTGGTCGTGATTGCCAACTGGTTCATCCGACGGCGCGGCTCGGCGATGGGACTGACAATGATCGGGACTCGCAGCGGGATGATGATCTTCCCGCTGGTGATCTCTGCAGGAATCTGGTTGGGCGGGTTACGTGAGGCATTCCTGCTGATGGCGTTGTTGGTGGTGGCAATTGGGTTGTTGCCACCACTGATCATGCGCCGACGGCCGGAGGACGTGGGTCTGCATCCTGACGGCTACGCGCCGAGAGCATCAGCATCGTCCACAGACGGTTCGTCACAGCTGTCTTCAGACCCCGATTGGACAGTGCGTGAGGCTATCCGCACCCGAGCCTTCTGGTTCCTGCTGTTCGGTACGACGATCCTGATGGCTGTCAGTGGGTCGGTGAATTTCACCTTCGTCTCGCACATGACCCAGAACGAGATCAGTGCGGACACCGCGCGCACCGCCCTGGCGCTGTGGGCCGGCATGGGCATCATCGGCGGTGTGCTTGGCGGTGAACTGCGGCAGCGGTTGGCGGTTCGCTACTCATTACCGCTGGTGATTTTGATTACCACCAGCGCCCTCGTCTGGTTCGTGTTCACCGACACGACCTGGATGGCCTTCGTGTTCGCGGTCTGGCACGGGCTTGCGTTTGGCGCGCAACTGCCGCTCAACCGCATCTCGTTTCCCGACTACTTTGGCCGCTATTCAGTCGGTCGGATTCGCTCGGTGACCGCTCCGCCTCAGCTGTTGCTCAACGCTTTCGGGCCGTTTGTTTCAGGTCTGGTGATTGATAACCGTGGGTCATACGACCTGATCTACATCGTCTTCATCGGACTGTTGCTCAGCGCCGCGCTGAGCGTGCTGCTCGCTCGCAGGCCGGAGCCGCCCCGCCTGACTCCTTCCGTGTAGGGCAAGCTCCCTTCAGTCCTCCTACTCTCCCCACGCATCGCAGGGAGAGTAGGGATGGCTATGGGGCTGAGGTCAGGCGTTGGAGAGGATGATGGTGCCGGCTGAGGCGAACATGCCGCCCGGGCCATGCGCCATCGAGACGTTGACGTCTGGCACCTGGCGGTCGCCACACTCGC
>RKRS01000133.1 GCA_007571275.1 Dehalococcoidia bacterium | reverse complement strand
AGGTTGACCAGGATGACGGAGACGGCGAAAAACATCGTCACGTTCTGGACGACGGCGTAATCACGCTCCTGCACGACGGCCTCGACGAACAGACGCCCCATGCCGGGGATGGAGAAGACGGTCTCGGTGATCACCGCGCCGGAGAAGATCAGGCCGGCCTGGAAGCCGAACACCGTGACAATCGGGATCAACGCATTGCGCAGTCCGTGTCGCACGATCACGATCCGCTCACGCAATCCCTTGGCCCGCGCGGTGCGGATGTAGTCGTCGTTGAGGACGTTGATCATGGCCGAGCGCGTCTGGCGCATCAGCAAGGTGGTTGCGGTCAACGACACCGCAATTACTGGTAGCGCCATGTGTTTCATGTTTTCGGCAGGATCTTCCCAGAAGGGGACGTAGCCGAAGATTGGAAACCAGCCGAACTCCAGGCCGAGCACGATCACCAACGCGATGCCGGTCAGGAACTCCGGGATCGAGTTGCCGACGATCATCAGCGTGCTGGCGCTGACCTCTTTCTTCGAGCCTGGACGCAGCGCGGCCAGCACACCAACCGGGATCGCGATCGCGATCACCACAATCAGGCTGAGGATGCCCAACTGCATCGTCGCCGGCACGCGACGCTCGAAGTACTGGTTGATCGAAACCTCGCCGATGAGCGAGGTGCCCAGATCGCCCTGCAGCGCATTCCAAATCCAGTGTCCGTAGCGCTCGACGAGCGGTTTGTCGAGTCCGAGTCTGCGCTTGGTCGCTTCGATCAGCTCGGGCGTCGCCTCAACGCCGAGAATGCCCGCGGCCGGGTCGCCCGGAAGCACATTCATCAACACGAAGACCAGCACACTGATCACCCAGAGGATGAACAATGAAGAAATGACTCGCGTCGCGATGTAGCGCAGCACCCGTTTAGGTTCTTAACTTTGACCTCCCCCTTTGGGGGAGGCGCCCTGAAAGGGCGGAGGGGGCCTTTCCGCCGAATAGCTAACGCGGAGCCCCTCTCAGTCGCCCCGCGACACTTCCCCCAAAGGAGGCCGTCTTGGTCAGGCCGGGCGCGCCTCAGACGTTGTTGAACCAGATGCCCTTGAAGCTCATTCCCTTGGGGAAGCCGAAGAAGGGGATGATCTCGAAGTTCTCGACATGCGACTGGGCGACCCAGTTGGCCGGCCACTGTGCAATGTACGCCGAGAACATGTGCTCCTCTTCAGCCTCCCAGACCTTGGCATAGAGCGGGACACGAGCGTCCTGACTGGCCGGAATGGCCGCAGCGTGGACCAACTGCTCCGTGGCGTTGATGTTGGCCAGCACCTGGTCATTGGGGTAATCCGCCGCGCTGGCGCGACCGGTGCGCGGACCATCCTCGGGCGAACCGTACATCCAGTTCTGCAGACCTTCGAAGGTAGGGCGCAGGACGGGGTCGGGATCGAACGGCGATTCCCACGACAGCGTCGCGATGGTCCAGTCCTGTGTAGCCAGCACCCGCGGAATGATCTCCGCCTCGGTACCCTTGATGTACTCCATCTCCATGCCCACGTTGCGCATCTGCGAGTTGACCGGCTCGGTCACCACCGTCTGGAACTCCGCGATGTAGCTCAGGTGGATCCCATCGATACCGTCGCCGTAGCCAGCGGCGTCCATGAGCTCATGCGCCATCTGCGCATCGTGTTCGGGATAGTAGTTCTTGTCCTTGGGCAAGGCCCAGCTCTCGACCGAAACCGGCGCGCGCGAGGGCGCCCCCAGGCCTTCCCAGGCGACCTCGTTGATCGCCTGACGGTCCAATGCGCGGTTGTAGGCGTGGCGCATGCGCGGGTCGCGGAAGGCATTGAACGGCAAACCGTCCGAGGGAGCGTTCGGGTTCAGGTTGAACCAGGTCTGCGTCCAGGTCTGGGCCGTGCCGCGGATCACTTTGCGACCGTCGGCCTCGAGTTCGGCCTGCAGGTCGGAGTTGACGCCGCCTGTGGGCGCGTCGATGTCGATGTCGCCGTTGAGGAAAGCGTTCCAGGCGGTGTTCTGGTCGGGAATGATGTTCTGCACGAAGCCGTCCAGGTGGACGTTCTCATTGTCCCAGTAGCCGTCCCAGCGCTCACCGACCCAACGCTCGCCGGGCTCATGCACGACGTGCTTGAGGTGTCCCGCGCCGACCGGGTTGGTCACGGCGGTATCGAAGTGTTCGGGCGAGATCAGCAGGCCGGTACCGGGGAACTGCTGGAAGAATGCCAGAGTCGGACCGAACGGCTCGGCGTTGACCAGCTTCCAGGTGGCGGCGTCGGTCGCCTCAAACGAGTCGGCGTACTGGATGCCGCCGCGGTTGCGCGTGCCGCCAGCCAGGTCTTTGACATCGCGGATGCGCTCCATGTTGAGCTGCACCGCATTCGCGTCGACGGGCGCGCCGTCCTGGAAGATCGCGCCGGGACGCATCGTGAACAGGTAGGTCACGTCGTCCGGAATCTCGATGTTCGAAGCGAGCATCGGGATTACGCGGGCCTGGTCGTCGAAGCCGAGCAGACGATCATAGATGTGTACCCAGTAGCCCAACGCGTCGCCGCCAGTGATGCCGATGTGCGGGTCGAAGCCGCCCTGCGGGTCCTCGAACCAACTGTGCTGCAACACTCCGCCGCGCTTCGGACCGCCGGCCGCGGCCGTGGCGCTCTGTTGGGCCTGCTGCTCGGCAATCTCCGCTTGCGTCTGTTCCTGTGTTTGCTGCTGCATGGCCTGTTGGTCGGCCTGCTGATCAGCTTGCTCCGGCTGCATTGCTTGCTGTTGTGGCTGAGCCTGCGTGGCAGCCGGCTGCGCCTGCGCGTCGTCATCATCGTCGTCGCCACAGCCGACCAACGCGAGACCAGCCGCGCCGACGCCGGCTCGCGCCGAGGCTCGCAGGAGCGAACGCCTACTGAGTGGCCGATGCTTCATTCGTTGCCAATAGTTTCGCTCGCTCACAATAAGCCCTTCCGTCTCGCTCCAAGTTCTGCTAGGGGAGACTGACGGCAGTATGCCTAGACGGAGTTGCGTTTGCAACTCTGCTCAGAGGCGATCCCAACTCGACAATGTGCGAGTCCCCGTCGATGATCGGGTGGTCAAGCTGCGCGCAGACGGCGAGCGGACGGCGGTCATGTTTGGTGCTCCAGACAGGGTTGCCGTGCAGACGAGGATAGGGATTTGAGAGGTGCCTCACGCCGCCCTCACACACACCCGACTGGTTTAGGGGTGAGTCCTCTGCCTGAGGCGCAGCCAAGCCAACTGGAGCGGGGGGCTGGTCCCCGATCAAGTCGGGGAACGGTTGAGCGGCTTGGATGGGATCGACTTTTGATGCGAACAGACCTTAGCGAAGGTTGCGCAGACGCGGGTCGAGCGCGTCTCTGAGCCAGTCGCCCATCAGGTTGCCCGTCAGGGCAATCGTCAGCAGGGCCAGACCGGGCAGCCAGATCGGCCACCAGGCGACGTTCATGTAGTCGCGCCCCTCCGAGATCATCACCCCCCACGATGCCGTGCCCGGCGGCGCCCCGACGCTGAGGAAGCTCAACGCCGCTTCGGCCAGAATCACCAGCGCCACCTCCAGCGTCATGATGATCACGATCGTGTTGACCACGTTCGGAAACAGGTGCTTGCGCATGATCCAGACCGGGCCCGCGCCCGTTGCCCGCGACGCGGTGACGAACTCGCGCTCCTTCAGCGACAGCACGTCGGCCCGCACCAACCGCGCATAAGAGGGCCAGGTCCAGATCAGCAGGATGATGATCACGTTGCGCAGGCTGGGCCCGACCAGCGAGGCCAGCAGCACCGCAAACAAGATCGCCGGCATCGCCAGTTGCACGTCGACCAGACGCATCAGCACCTGCCCCATCAGGCCGCTGGCCCAGCCCGAGACGAGGCCCAGCAGCGTCCCCAGCAGCGCCGCGCCGGGCACCACGATGCCGACCACGATCAGCGAGATACGGGCGCCGTACAGCAGCCGGCTGAAGATGTCCCGGCCGACCTGGTCGGTGCCCAGGGCGTAGTCCCAGCTGCCGCCGTCGAAGACGGGCGGCTGCAACCGCGCGCCCAGGTTGATGAACTCCGGGTCGTGCGGCGCCAGCCAGTCCGCCCCCACGCCCGCCACCAGCAGCACCAGCGCGATCAGACCGGGCACGGACAGCCCCAGCCAGCGCCGCCAGCGGATGCCGCTGCGCGGGGCGAGCTGCACCGCCGCCACCGGCTGGCCGGCCATCAGGCGGCCCCCGCCCGGATGCGCGGGTCGATCAGCCGGTACGACACGTCGACCACCAGGTTGACCAGCGCGATCGACGCCGCCAGCACGATGATCGAGGCCTGCACCATCGGGAAGTCATTCTTGAAGATCGAGTCGATGATCAGCCGGCCGATGCCCGGCCAGGCGAAGACCATTTCGATGATCACCGAGCCGCCGATCAGCCGGCCCAGCGACAGACCCAGCATCGTCACGACCGGCAGCAGCGCGTGCCGCACGGCGTGCCGTCGGATCACTACTCGCTCGCTCAGGCCCTTGGCCCGCGCCGTGCGAATGATGTCCGTGTCCATCACCTCGATCATCCCCGAGCGGGTCAGGCGCATGATCGCGACCAGTTCGAACAGGCCGAGTGCGATCGCCGGCAGGATCAACGAGCGGAAGCCGGCCTCTTCACCGCCGGTCGGGAACCAGCCCAACTGCACGCTGAAGAAGAAGATCATCATCAGGCCCAGCCAGAAGCTGGGCGTCGCCTGCCCAATCACCGCCACGAAGCGCGCCAGCCAGTCG
>RKRS01000121.1 GCA_007571275.1 Dehalococcoidia bacterium | reverse complement strand
CCCCCGAGACAAACAGGTAAACGACAACCACCACGACAACGACGAGCACAAACAGCGCATACCGCTGTGTCCCGCTCAGCCCGCCTAGCATCGGCCGCGACCGCTTCCAGCCAGCTCGGGCACTGGTCTGGCGCTACTCAGCCGGGACTTCGGTCGGCAGGCCGGCGGCGATCCAGGCGTCGGTGCCGCCCTCGACGTTGTAGAGGTCGGTGAAGCCGAGCGCGGCGGCGAACTCGCAGGCCACGGCCGAGCGCTGCCCCTTGGCGCAGATGAACATGAGCGGCTGGTCCTTGCCGCCGGTGAGCTGCTCCAGCTCGTCGGCGCGGGTCATCACCGACATATGCGGCATCAACGGCGCGCCCGCGGCGTGTCCGTCCTGATACTCGTCCAGCTCGCGCGTATCGACCAGGGTCACCCCCGCCTGTCGCTTCGCTTCCGCTTCCTCCACCGATATTCGCTGAAACGGTTCCTGCTGCGCCATCGTCGGACCTCTCGGATCGCTCTATCTGTGTGAGCATCCTATCACCGCCTCCGCGACGCGGAGGAATCAGCCTGCCCTGATCCCGCCGTTCCCGGCCCGCCATTCATCGTCATTCTCGGCTTCCCAACCCCGTCGTTTCCGCGAAAGCGGGAACCCACTCAGCGCGGATACCCGACGATCTGCGCGATGCTTGACAGACACGTCCCAGATCGCCCGATTCGTGGTACCGCCAGCAGTGCCACACAGTCAGCGCCCTCTGGCGACGCGGCGTAGCGTCTCAGCAGAAGCCCCCTCAGTCGCTGCGCGACAGCTCCCCCAAAGGGGGAGCCTTTGAGAAGGGCGTCTCTTTCGCAGCGCTCCCCCTCTGGGGGAGCTGCCCCGAAGGGGCTGAGGGGGCTTGCCTGAGTCCTGAGCGTCGGTTCGCTCCGCTATCCTGACCTCAGGAGATCAGCGTGGTCACAGACACCCTGCAGGAATACGAAGCGCTTCTGGAAACCGGCTTCAGCGAGGAGCAGGCGCGAGCGCTGGTGCGCCTGGTCTCCCCGGCCCGCACCGATCCTGAAGTATTGAATCGTCTCGACCGGACGGACCAACGTCTCGACCAGATTGTGCAGCGTCTCGATCAGACGGACCAACGCCTCGAGCAGATGGAGTTACGTCTCGAGCAGGTCGTGCAACGCCTCGACCAGACTGATCTGCGCATCGAGCAGGTCGTGCAACGCCTCGACCAAACTGATCTGCGCATCGAGCAGATTCTGCAGCGCCTCGAGGCGCAGGATCTGGTTTTGGCCGAGCACTCCCGCGTGCTGGCTGAACACTCCCGCGTGTTGCAGGCGGTGGTGCTTGAGGTTGGCTCCCTCTCCCGCGATGTCGGCGAACTCAGGCAAATAAACACCGAGGTGGGCGCCATTCGCGAAGAACAGGCGAACATCCGCGCCGATCTCCACGTGATCGAGGAACGGGTCAAGATGGAAGGTCGCGTCACCCGGATGATCAACGCCACGCTGATCTCCCTGGGCGCCATCGCCGCCAGTATGGCGGCTGTCTTTGCTCGATAGTCGATCCCGCCACGGCACCCCAGCAGGCGGGCGTTGCAGTCCGCGCGTTAGCATTCCTTCGACGACCCATAGCAGGAAACGAGGACACGATCATGACCTCAGCCGACGCCGCGATGCCAGTCAACGAGACCTACGCCCCACCCGCTCGCGTCCGCGAAGGCGCGCTGGTGACCTCCCGCGAGGGCTACGAGGCGCTCTGGCGACGCTCGCTGGATGAGCCCGAGGCCTTCTGGACCGAAATGGCCAACGAGCACCTCGACCTGGTCGAGCCCTGGCACACCTTGAGCGAAGAGAATCTGGCTGAAGGCGAGATCGCCTGGTTCCTGGGCGCCAAACTCAACGTCTCGGTCAACTGCCTCGACCGCCATCTGGAGACACGCGGCGACCAAACCGCGATTCTCTGGGAGGGCGACGAGCCCGGCGACAACCAGTCGATCAGCTATCGCGAGCTGCACGCGGAAGTCTGTCGACTGGCCAACGAGCTGCGCAGCCGTGGCGTCGGCAAGGGTGACCGCGTCGCGATCTATATGGGTATGACGCCCGAGGTCGTGGCGGCGATGCTCGCCTGTGCGCGGATTGGCGCGATCCACTCGGTGATCTTCGGCGGCTTCTCCGCTTCCGCGATCGCCGACCGCGTCACCGATTCGCTCTGCAAGGCGGTGATCACACAGGACGAAGGCAAGCGTGGCGGCCGCACCGTCCCGCTGAAGGCGAACGTCGACGCCGCGATGGATCAGCTCGATGCCGCTGGCGTCGACTGCGTCGAATTTGTGCTCGTCCATCAGCACACTGGCGGCAACGTGACGATGACAGACGGTCGCGATGTCTGGTGGCACGAGACCGTCGCCAATCAGTCGGACGAGTGCGAGCCCGAGATTCTGGACGCCGAGGATCCCTTGTTCATCCTCTACACCTCAGGCTCGACGGGCAAGCCGAAGGGCGTGCTGCATACGCAGGCCGGCTACCTGCTCTTCACGATGCTCAGCCACCGCTACACCTTTGATTACCGCGAGGGCGACATCTACTGCTGCGCCGCCGACGTGGGCTGGATTACCGGTCACAGCTACATCGTCTACGGACCGCTCGGCAACGGCGCAACCAGCGTGATGTTTGAGTCGATTCCCACGTATCCCGACGCCGGCCGCTACTGGGACATGATTGACCGCCTCGGGATCAACATTCTCTACACCGCGCCGACCGCGATTCGCGCCCTGATGCGCGAGGGCGACGAGTGGGTCAAGAGTCATCAGCGCACCAGCCTGCGCGTCTTGGGTACCGTCGGCGAGCCGATCAACCCCGAGGCCTGGCGTTGGTACTTCGACGTCGTTGGTGAGGGTCGCTGCAGCATCGTCGACACCTACTGGCAGACCGAAACCGGCGGCCACATACTGACTGGCCTGGCCGGAGCGAACGACATGAAGCCTGGCTCCGCCTCGCTGCCGTTCTTCGGGATCGAGCCGGTCCTGGTCGATCCCGACGGCAACGAGCTGGAGGGCAATCCGCAATCAGGATTGCTCTGCATGGCGCGCAGCTGGCCGGGCATGATGCGCACGGTCTATGGCGACCACGAGCGCTTCATCAACACCTACTTCGTGCAGTACCCGGGCAAGTACTTCACTGGCGACGGTTCGTTCCGCGACCATGACGGCTACTACTGGTTGACCGGTCGCGTTGACGATGTGCTCAATGTTTCCGGCCACCGTCTGGGGACGGCCGAGATTGAGGGCGCCCTGGTCGGACACGCCGGTTGCGCCGAGGCCGCGGTGGTCGGCTACCCGCACGAGATCAAGGGCGAGGGCATCTACGCTTACGTGCTGCTCAAGGACGGTTTCGATCCTGGCCCCGATTTGGCTGTCGAGCTGAAGCGCCAGGTGCGGGCCGAGATCAGCCCCATCGCCACGCCCGACAGGATCCAGTTCGTGGGCGGTCTGCCCAAGACCCGAAGCGGCAAGATCATGCGACGAATCCTGCGCAAGGTCGCTGAAGGGGAACCCGAGAACGTCGGCGACGTCACCACCCTGGCCGAGCCGCACGTGGTCGAGGAGATCATTCAGGGCGCATCCAGCGCTCATTGAGCCGTACGGATGTGCTATTCTTCCTCATCAGTGAGGGAGCCGATGTCTGCGGTCACTGAGGAACGTATCCGCTCCTGTTTGATTCGTGAGGGTGTCTGTGGCAACGCGCCGGCGGCCGAGCTCGCCTCCGTGATCGCTGCCGAAATCAACGAGGGCGACGCCGGGAAAGTCACGGAAGATCAGCTCGCTCGCGCCATTGCCGAGTTAAACGCCAGCATCGCGCAGCTCGCCCGCGAGTTTGCCGAACGCGACGCCGCCAGAGCTGAACTCTTCGCCCAGCATATCTCCGAGATGCACGAACTCGAGCGACAACGAGATGAGCGCGAACGCGAGCAGAATTGCATCCGCGAGGTGGAGGAGCGAGGCACCAGGCGCGACACTGAGTTGCAAGCCTCAGAACGACGCTTCCAACGAGCCTCCTATGCCGCGTTCTGCCTTGCGACAGCTTTGCTGGGCCTCGCGATCAGTGTGCTCGTATTGGTCGCGTAATCAACGGATGAGCAAAAGCTAGGCCGGAGTGTCGGGAGAATTTCAGCGCCCACCCTCTGTGCCTAGAGCAGCCGCGGTGATCGCTTTCGACCTGGCCGCGGGTCGTAGTTTGACTTGAACATCAACAGCTGATCGCGCTCAATCAGATACTTCCCGCCGTAGAGCCGGGCCGGGATGCGATGCTGCTTGATTAACCGGCGCATGGACTGCGGATGGATGTTCAGCTCCCTCGCCGCCTGGACAATGTCCATCCAATCCTCGAACGGATCGCCCTCAGCCATGGCCCACCTCCACAACGGTTCCCTAACTGCGAAACTGAGTATACAGAATATCCACTGATTGCCCCTGAACGAGGTGTGTCCGGTCGGCGTGTATTCTGCCCCCAACAGTCAGCAGAATTTCGCCAGGCAACCGTCGTCAGACGCCACACCCGCTGGAGACGCCCATGACCGCAGATGTCATCGCCACTGCGCGCGCCGAGCAGCGCACGTTGCTGTCCGAAGTTGAGGCCAAGCAGCTGCTCGCCGCCGCCGGCCTCAACGTGACCGAGACGCGACTCGCCACCTCGATCGACGAAGCCGCCGCCCATGCCGCCGAGCTCGGCTACCCCGTGGCGCTCAAGGTCGTCTCCGACACCATCACGCACAAGAC